>CACSIN010000012.1:0-300000 GCA_902705835.1 BD1-7 clade bacterium | reverse complement strand
TGTTCACCGTCTGGTCAATAAAGCCAGGGGTGATAATGGTGGAAACCGATGCGCCGGCACCTGGCCCCCAGAATGAATTGAAGTAGGGATAGTAGTAACCCGGATAAACACCGTAAGGATAACCACCAACAACATAGTTAGTTACTGTTGGGGGAATACGGGTTTTCTCGATCTCTTCGTTGGCAACATAAGTCACCAGAAAATATTTGTAGTCGTTGTTTTTGGCAAATTTGATAATTTTATCTTTATCGGGCACGTCTTGGCCGAGGTACTTATAGCTGGGCTGTGCCTTAATACCTTTTTTGCCTAATTCATGTACAAACTCATCTTCAAACACCATTCGGCGGGTTGGGGCGGCTGTTAGGTCGACAACCAATACCTGATTCAGTTGATCACGTTTAAATTCCGGATTCTGCCAAACATCTCGCAAGTTGGTGGCCGAGCAAGCAGTGAGTAGAAGTAGTGATAATCCCAGCAGCAGCCTGTTGAATGCAGGTGATTGAAAAGACATAGGTAACTCCTTTTGAACGTCTTTTCAGGCTAGTCGAGGCTGGGGTCGCGTCAATGGCTTCGGCTGTGCGGTCGAGGCGTTTAGCCGAGCAGTAGAAGCACGATAACAACGAGTTGGATGAGTGCGATGGCCTGCCAGAAACGCACCGGATTTCTGTCTGCCAATGGGCGATGGCGCGGCGTTACCAGCTTGTGATTCGGGTTCTCTAGGTCATAGAGAAATTCGTCAAGATCTTGATAACGATCATCTGGCAGTGGCGATAGCGCTTTTTTTAAACAGGCATCAAGCCAGTCAGGCACATTGTGGCTCAAATCAGAGGCCGGTAAATAGCGTAGCTTTTTGATATCGCCGACTTTGGTTAGGCTTTCGAGAGACTGGCGAAAGGGTTGGTGACCTGTAAGCATTTCGTAGAGGATTACCGCAACGGAAAACTGATCGGCGCGGCTATCGGTTTTTTGCCGTAGGTGGGTTTCTGGTGCCGAGTAGGTTGCGGTTCCTAGGGCTGTTTCGCGATCAAAAGGTACAGGGAGTTCATTGAGTGAGGATGCCGCACAAGCGCCAAAGTCGATAATCTGCAACTGCTCGTTGCTATCAATCATGATGTTGGCGGGTTTGATATCCTGATGCAGAATCTGTTGGCGGTGAAGAGCTCGAACCCCATGAATTAACTGTCGTGCGATACGAATTACCTGATTGACTGAGGGGTGCGCATTGGTTTGTATCCACTTCTCCAACGTAATGCCTGGTACATATTCCATCAAATAGTAGAGGTAGCTGGGGGATTCGAAGGGTGTAACAACATTCACGATTTTGCTATGGCGCAGGCGTCTGCCATACCAAGATTCCATAATAAATCGTTCAATATACGCTGCGTCGTCGGTGTAATTCACTGAAGGTGTTTTCATCGCAAACTGCTCGCCGTTGGTGTTTTCTACCAGATACAGTTGGCTGCGGCTGCTTTCGTGCAGTGTATCGATGACTATCAGACCATCCAGTGACTGTCCCTTGTTCAAATGTGGGGGGAAGGGTAACTCACTTAGATGGCGGCAAGTTTCCTCAGCGCTGGGGGCATCGATTTTGTCGATACGAATGAACTGGCAAGTCAGGTTATCGTTGCTGTGGTTTTCGATGGCGCGCTCATGAAACTTTCTTACGACTTGCTCAAGATCAGTTTCCTGTTCAATCAAGGATAGCCATTGCGTCGATGGAAAAAAGTCGTGAATACCGTCAGTCGTGAGGATATAGAGATCACAGGCTTCAAGAGATTCCGCACGAAAATCGACCTGTACTTTATTGTCTAGCCCCATTGCCCGAGCCAGATAGCTACGCTGACCAACTTGGCGTGTATGGTCGCGCGTCAGTTGTTCGAGATGCCCATTGCGTAGTCGATAAATTCTTGAATCGCCAATATGGAAGAGATATGCCGTCGACGATTTAAAGATGGCCAGCGATAGTGTTGTAACGTGGCCTTGATGGCTGTCGGGCAGATTGATGCCTTGTTGATACAACCAGCGATTCAGCGCGTTCAACACGCTCAGGATGGACTTTTTTACTGTCCAGGTATCTGGGGTGCAGTAATAGTCATAGAGTAAGTTTTGCACGCAAGCTTGGCTGGCTTCCTGTGCAGATTCACTGGCACTGACACCGTCGGCCACAACACCAACAATGCCTTTGTGTGTCAATGCGGGATTATCCGGTATACGAATCCCCATGGAGTCTTCGTTGACCGCCTTAGTGCCAGCCTGACTAAGCTGCGCGCAGCTCACCTTGAGGTTGCTGTTGAGATGTTGCATGGACGGTCTCCTGGAGACGTGTTTCCAGAAAGTATAAAAAAGGCCTCCGAAGAGGCCAATAAATAAACTCGGGAGAAACCCGTACCCTTGCCAGCCAGTACAAGGTGTAGGTATTTCTGTGAGCGTTTAGTTCATTGCAGTTAGTGTGCCATCTGTTGTGGTTGGTTCTGTATTTCTGGTCTTTTTGACTCTAAAGCATTGAAATAAAAGAGTTAATTGCTTTCATTCCGTTTCGGGGTAATTGTAATCTTTGGAATTTATGTGATTGCTGGGCTCGCTCAGAGGGCGTTTTGGTGCGCTTTCATTCGTAGGCGCATCAAAACTGTGCCTTAAGTACATTTTATAGGAGCTTAAAGTGCGAGTATTGATTATAAAAAAATAAATAATCTTTTTAAAACAATAGCTTAGTGTATGCCTTTCATATCTTGGCACGGTCAATGCAGATACTCACTTGAGTAAAAAACGACCACTCAGGTGAAACCATGCAGAATGCCATGCAGAAAGAAAAGATTGTCATAGTAGGCAATGGGCCTGTCGCCCAAAAGTTTATTGAAGTGATGCTCGCAAGCGGCAAGGAAGATCAGTATGCGCTGACGGTGGTCGGCGAAGAATCTCGTCCGGCTTATGATCGAGTACATCTAACAGCCTGGTTTGAAAGTCGTAATGCCGACACTATTGCGATGGCTGATGACGCGTTTTATCAGGACAACGGCATTACTTGCTACACCGACGAGAAGATTGTTGGCATTGATCGAGTCAATAAAACAGTCATTAGTGATAACGGCTTGGCACTGCCGTACGACAGCCTGATTTTAGCAACCGGGTCCTATCCGTTTGTTCCTCCTATGCCTGGGCATGATCGTGACAATACTTTCGTATATCGCACCATTGATGATTTAGAAGCCATTACTGCGGCAGCCGAGGCGACGGGTAACAAGGTTGGTACGGTAGTCGGTGGTGGATTACTCGGTCTTGAGGCCGCGAAGGCGCTGCATGATCTTGGGCTTGAAACGCATGTCGTTGAATTTGCGCCACGTTTGATGGCGGTGCAAGTTGATGATGGCGGCGGTGAATTGCTGAAAAACAAGATAGAAGCTCTCGGTGTTGGCGTTCATACCAACAAAGCCACACAACAAATTGTTGATGGCGACAGTGCTTATCACCGTATGGCATTCTCGGACGATACATCGTTAGAAACTGACCTGATTGTGTTCAGTGCCGGTATCCGTCCACAAGATCAACTCGCTCGTGATCACGATATTGCTATCGGCGAACGTGGTGGAATCGCGATCGATAACGTCTGCCAAACGTCTGATCCGCATATCTATGCCATCGGTGAATGTGCATTGTGGGATGGCCGTATTTTTGGTTTGATCGCGCCAGGCAATACGATGGCAACGGTTGCTGCTGAGCACATTACCGATACCGGTACGATGCAGTTTGAAGGTGCTGATATGAGCACCAAGCTTAAATTGATGGGCGTCGACGTTGCATCCATCGGTGATGCGCATGCAAAAACGCCGGGAGCCAGAGTGTACACTTGGTTTAATCAACCGGCCGAAGTGTACAAAAAAATCGTCGTTTCTGAAGATGGAAAGTACCTGCTGGGCGCAGTGTTGATTGGTGATGCCGCTGATTACGGAAACCTGTTGCAACTGGCGTTAAATAAAATCGAATTACCTGAGCATCCGGATGCGTTGATACTTCCCGCTCGTGACGGCGCCGCGTCCGCATTGGGTGTTGATATGCTGCCAGATACCGCGGTTATCTGTAGTTGCAACAACGTCACCAAAGGCGATATTTGTCAGGCAGTGCAAGATGGTCAAGTCACTATCGGCGATGTCAAAGCCTGCACCAAAGCGGCAACCAGTTGTGGCGGTTGTGCCGCACTAACCACACAAGTGCTGAATGCTGAGCTTGAAAACTTGGGCATGGAAGTTAACACCGACCTGTGTGAGCACTTCCCTTATACGCGTCAGGAATTGCACCATATTGTACGTGTTGAGAAGATCAAAACCTTCCCAGAATTACTCAGAAAACACGGTAAAGGCTTGGGTTGCGACATTTGTAAGCCGACTGCCAGTTCGATTCTGGCCTCGGTTTGGAATGATTTCATTCTCGAAGATGAACACCGTGTGTTGCAGGATACAAACGATTACTTTCTGGGCAATATGCAAAAAGATGGCACCTACTCGATTGTTCCCCGTATCGCGGCAGGTGAAATAACCCCCGACAAACTCATCGTGTTAGGTCAGGTTGCTAAAGATTATGACCTGTACACCAAAATTACCGGTGGTCAGCGAGTTGATCTATTTGGTGCGCGTGCCGAGCAGTTGCCGGTTATATGGAAGGTGCTGATTGATGCTGGCTTCGAAACTGGGCATGCCTATGCGAAGTCGCTACGTACCGTAAAATCTTGTGTCGGCAGTACTTGGTGTCGCTACGGTGTCGATGACTCCGTTGGCTTCGCGATCGATATCGAAAACCGTTACAAAGGCATACGTGCCCCGCACAAAATTAAGATGGCGGTATCGGGTTGTACCCGTGAGTGCGCTGAAGCTCAGAGTAAAGATGTGGGAATTATCGCGACCGAAAACGGTTGGAACCTCTATGTCTGTGGCAATGGCGGCATGAAACCACGTCACGCAGACTTGTTTGCATCTGACCTCGATCGAGAAACCCTGATTCGTTATATCGATCGATTCTTGATGTTTTATGTGCGCACTGGCGAACGACTGCAACGCACATCGACATGGATGGACAATCTAGAAGGCGGGTTGGATTACCTACGAGCCGTTGTTATCGACGACAGCTTGGGGATCTGTGATGAGCTGGAGGCCGACATGCGGCATCTCGTTGATGCGTATCAATGCGAGTGGAAGAGCACCATTGAAGATGCTGATAAAGCCAAGCGATTTAATCACTTTGTGAATAGCGAAGAGACCGACAGCAATGTGGTGTTTGTTCGTGAGCGGGATCAAATACGCCCAGCAACCGATGAAGAAAAACCGGCGTTGATTGCGTCTGCATCCTAATACAACTGATCGAAAGAGGAGAGAGTGTTATGTCTTTTGCTGTGTCTTGGGAAACCATCTGTCATAAGAACGATATTGTTGCTAACAGCGGCCGCGCTGCCCTGATTGATGGCGAGCAGGTGGCTATCTTTCGGGTATCTCTGGATGGTAGCGAGCAGTATTTCGCCTTAGCCAACTATTGCCCTTTTAGTCATGCCAACGTTATCTCGCGTGGCATTGTTGGTTCGTTAGATGGTCGTTTGGTTGTTGCATCCCCCATTTATAAAGAGCACTTCGATCTGCAGACCGGTGTATGTCTGGAAGACGATAGCGTTGTTCTACAAACCTGGGCGGTTCAGCTCGATGGTGACCAGATACAAGTCGCTACGGTTGACGAAGAAGTTGCTGTGTAGTTGCGAGTATCTCCGCCGCTGCGGAGATAAACCACCACGATACGAAAACCATTGCTGCATCGATAGCGCTAAGAATTGCCCGACTTATTGAGTGAGTTTGGCAAATTGGAAACGTTAGGCGCCGTGTTTACGCTGGAGAGAACCAGATTATGTTGTTCGGACGCAAAAAAAAGAACCCCATTATCATCAACAACAAAGGCGCCGTTGATTGGAAATACACAACATGCGGCTATTGCTCGGTGGGTTGTTCCATCGAGGTCGGATTAAACGCAGATGGCAAGGCGGTAACCACTCGTGGTGTTGGCGGTGCTGATGTTAATCGTGGTAAATTGTGCATCAAAGGGCTGACTGAAGTCGGAATTTTTGAAGGCAATGGTCGTGGCCATTTCCCTAAAATGCGTGCGAATATCGATGATGAATGGCAACAGTCTGATTGGGATCTTGCGTTGGATAAGGTCGCCTCGGAATTTAAACGTATTCAGGAAAAATACGGACGTGACAGCATCGGGATTGTATCCACCGGCCAAATTTTTACCGAAGAGTTTTACACCTTGGGTAAATTGGTTAGAGGCTTGATTGGCACCAATAACTACGACGGCAATACGACCTTATGTATGGCATCTGCGGTATCTGGCTACAAACGTTCGTTTGGCTCTGATGGCCCGCCCGGTTGTTACGACGACTTTGAACATACTCACTGCTTGATGGCCTTTGGCTCTAATTTGCCGGAGCAACACCCGATTATTTATTGGCGTCTCAAAGAAGCACTAGAGAAGCGCAAGTTTCCGATTGTGGTGATCGATCCGCGTAAAACTATGATGGGGCAAATGGCGGATTACTATTTGCCAATTCATCCGGGTACTGATCTAGCGCTACTGAACAGCTTCGCATATGTCATTCTCGATGAGGAGCTGGAAGATTCTGCCTACATCGACGCTCACACCAATGGCATTGATGATTTTAGAGCCTTGGTAAAAGACTACGATCCTGAGTCGGCATCTGTAGTCACCGGTATTGCGCCAGACACTATCCGTGAAGTGGCACGTCTATACGCGAAAGCCCCGTCGGCCATGAGTATCTGGACCATGGGTATTAATCAAAGCACCCATGGTAGTGACGGAGTTGCGGCCATCAATAACATGAACTTGATTACCGGGAATATCGGCAAACCTGGCGGCACCAGTTTGTCGATTACCGGCCAATGCAATGCAATGGGTACACGTGAATGGTCGTCGTGTGCTGGCCTGCCGGGCTATCGTACGTTAGAAAATCCTGCTCACCGCAAAGAGGTGGCAGAATTTTGGAACGTAGATGAAGACTTCTTTCCGGAGAAGGTGGGGTTGAAAGAAACGGATATTTTTCCGGCAGTTGAAACTGGCAAAATCAAAGCGTTGTGGATTGTCGCAACAAATCCATTAACGTCTATGCCCGATACAGCGCGTATTCGTGAAAATTTCAAAAACGTCGAGTTTTGTGTAGTACAGGATTCGTATGAAGATTGTGAAACTGCCGAGTATGCCAATGTGTACCTGCCCGGTGCGGTGTGGGCAGAAAAAACCGGTGTATTTACTAATACCGAGCGACGGGTGAATCTGACACGGCAAGTGGCTGAACCGCCGGGTGAAGCCAAAGCGGATTTGTGGATTTTCAATCAATTGGCAAAGCGCTGGGATAATCACGCCAAAATGCAATTCCCCGACACCGCATCTGAGGTGTTTGATGAAATGAAATGGTTGTCGACCCATGGCGACAGCGTTAATGGTGAAGAACGTATGCTGGATATCTCCGGCATGAGCCATGACAAAATCGAAGCCTCTCGCGGTATTCAATGGCCGTATCGTGCTGAAGACGGGCCGAAGTCAGCCCGCAATCAATTCGCCGCGAGTGATAGGGCAAACGACCACCCTGAGAGCGTCAAAGGTGACCAGCGACTATACGTTGATGGTGTTTTTCAGTTTCCCGACGGCAAAGCCAAGATCCTATCTCTACCGTTTAACGATAATAATGAGCGGCCTTGCGACGAATATCCCTTCTGGTTGAATTCAGGCCGCTTAGTTGAGCATTTTCATACGCGCACTAAAACTGGAAAGGTCGGCAACTGCAACAAGTTCAGCCCAACACCTTTTATGGAAATAAACCCGGCAGCGGCTGAAGAAATGGGCATCCGACATATGGAATATGTTCGCTGTGTGAGCCGTCGAGGGGACGCCATTGTGATGGTGCAACTCACCCAGCGAGTGCCCAAAAACATGGTGTTTATCCCGTTCCATTTTTACAACTGCATCAATCGCCTGAGTCTGGGTTTATTAGACCCGTATTCTCGGCAGCCGGCATTTAAACAAGGTGCGATTCGTATTGAAAAAACGGATCAGGCAAAAGCGGCAACCATTAATCTGCAAGCGCGAGGATTCTAATCATGTTTGAAGTCAGAAAAGATGAGCCAGATTATGCACTGTTGAATGACCCCAACACGGAAAAGACCAGCCGTTACGGAACAGCGATTGAGTTAATCCCCAGCCATGAAGAACCGATTAGCCTAAACATCAACCATGATGATGCCATTGGTACCAACCCGAACCGGAACAAACAACACGGCTTTCACTTCACCGCTGATAACTGTATTGGTTGTCACGCGTGTGAATCGGCTTGTAGTGAGAAAAATGATCTCCCTGCCCACCTGGCTTTTCGATCGGTAGGGTATGTGGAGTCAGGGACCTTCCCAGACTACACCCGTATGAATATTTCCATGGCATGCAACCACTGTGAAGATCCGGTTTGCTTGAAAGGGTGCCCAACGCGCGCTTACACTAAACACCCGGAATACGGCGCGGTGATCCAAGACCCCGAAATTTGTTTTGGTTGTGGCTACTGCACCTGGGTGTGCCCATATAACGCACCACAGTTAGACCCGGTTGAAGGACGTGTTGAGAAGTGCAACATGTGTGTTGACCGACTGGAAGTAGGCCTAAAACCCGCGTGTGTTTCTGCCTGTGTGGGTAATGCGTTAGATTTTGGCGTGATCGAAAACACTCCTGATCGCCGAGATGATATCGATACGCAGATACCGGGTTTTCCGGATCCCTCTATTAGCCGGCCCAACATACGTTTTCAGCAGCAAAAGCCTTTATTTGACGAAGTGACTCGAACAGATTCGATGCCGGTGAAATACCAAAAAGATGAAAGCGGCCGCTATCAGCCCACAGTGGACCCGAAAGACGGTACCGAGCGCCATTGGAATATCAGTCGACTATCATCGAGTGAAAACCCATTGGTGTTGTTCACGCTCTCTGTACAGGCTTCGTTAGGTATCTTTGCGACCTTGGTTTTTGGCAGCTTTTTGAATATCGGTGTGTTTGATACCGTGCGAGAATCCGCCGCGTATTTGCCGATGATTTTGTTGTCGTTGGCGTTAAGTGCATTCGGTTTGTTGATGTCGGTAACGCATTTGGGTAAACCGCTGCGTTTTTACCGAGGGTTCAACAACTGGCGTCACTCGCCGGTGTGCCGTGAAGGTTTGGGTGTGAGTGGATTCCTTGGATTTGGCGGGTTACACCTGTTGTTGCTGGTGCCATCACAGCCTTGGATGTCAGCCTTTTTGCCCGAAGCACTAACGGGTTCTGTTGTTGGCACGCTGGCGAGTATCAGTACGGCGTTTGCCGGCTTAGCATTGATCTCAGGTGCCATTGGCCTGTACTACATGTATCGCTGCTATCGGATTCCTGCACGGCCTTTCTGGAACCACAAGAGCACCGGATTTCATTTTGGTGGCAATGCGCTGACGCTGGCAGGTATCGTGATTTCACTGACCGTGGCGCCGGTATTCGCGTGGCAGGGGCTGCCGTGGGTCGAATTGATCGCAGCGGCGATGGTGGTAAGCCTTGTGGGTATCGTACTTGAATCGGCAGGGTTAACTATGCAAGCTCGCGACCTAAGCGAGGCAGGGCATGAAGGCGGAGCGTCTCATTATATTCAGCGAACAACGTTTGGTCACACGTATTGGTTGCGTAATGGTTTACTGGGTTTAAATGCGTTATTGGCCGCAACCTTGGCCTTCGGACAACTTCCTGCAGTATTAACCATCGCACTGTTGTTGGTATTAACCATGGGTGTGTTGGCGACCGCGTTGATTGGCAGAGCGTTGTTTTATGTGCTGGTGGTTCCTACGACGATGCCCGGTGCTTTCTTTTGGAAGAACAAGGCCTTTGTTGAACATGCCCGTGATATTGGTATGGATCATATGCCCAATACTGGCGTTGTGCCGGCGCGTCATTGAGCCGATATATGATTCGCGATATCGAGACAATATCCTGATGTGCTTAAATGAGCCTAAGGCGACATGCCAAGGGCTCAGACAGTTATAGGACGATCTACGTTTTGCTGAAGGTGTGTTTCACCTCTATATCGTTACGTCAGGGATTTTGCCGAGTGGCTGCGATAACAATCTCTCGGATACAAACATTCTGGGGTTGTTGGTAGGCGAAACAAATCGTGCGAGCGATGTCGTCTGGCCCCAGTACACCGCCCATACCGGATTTCCAATCTTCATAATCCTCGATCAAATTGTCAGACGTTGTGTGTGACAACAATTCGGTTTCAACCGCACCCGGTGCAATGGTAATCACACGCACATCCGATCCTGCGGCTTCTTCTCTGACGCTTTCAGATATCGCGTGAACTGCAAACTTGGTACCGCAATAAGCGGTGTGGTTCGGAAAGGTTTTGCGCCCGGCAATAGAACTAAGGTTGATGATGGTGCCCGAACGGCGGGCTTTCATGGAGTCTAATACCGCCTTCATGCCGTTCATTAACCCAAGTACATTGACGTCAAACATGGTTTTCCATTCAATCGGGTCTTGTTTATCGAACGGGCTGAGCAGCATAACGCCGGCGTTATTAATCAGTGCGTCGGCCGGGCCATACTGTGCTTCGGCTTTTTGAATGGCTGCTTCAAAGGCACTGGCATCCGTCACATCGACGCTTTCGCAGACGGTGTCGGGCAGTGCCAATGCAGTGAGCTTGTCGACACGGCGGGCGAGCAGCAGCAGCGGGTGGCCTTCTTGGCTAAAACGTTTTGCGGTTGCTTCTCCGATGCCTGAGCTTGCACCGGTAATGATTATCAGGGATTTCATAGTTTGCCTCCTACATTGAATCTCTTTGGTTTGATTCAATGTAGGGCAAATGATCCGAACTTTCGGCGTTATATTATGGGTGGAAGGTGTTTATAGTGATTTGTCGATTGCCAAGAATTCTTTTTTGCTGAATACCTTCGACATCGATAGTCCTTGAACAATCACCGAAAAGATAACAATGGCATAGGTCATTACTTGCAGTTGATCACGCATGGGTGATGGCGGCAGTGTTAACACCAGCGCCACAGAAACACCTCCGCGCAATCCACCCCAAGTTAACATGGCGATTAGATCCCAGGTCACCTTTTTAAAGTGCTTCTTAGTCGGGCGTAAAATCAATGTTGGGATACTCACACCCACAAAACGCCCTAGCAGTGAGAGCACAATGGCCAATGGAATTAGCCACAACGATGTGGCAATTGGCAATTGCAGTAGTTGCATACCGATCAGCACAAACAAAACAGCGTTCAGTACGTCATCGATAATGTTCCAGAATATATTGATGTGCTCTCTGGCGGTTTCTCCATCATGGCCGCGCGCACGTATATTGCCCACGATAATACCTGCAGCTACCATGGCGATTGGCCCGGAAACGCCGAGTTTGAGTGCTGCAACATAGCCGCCACTTGCAACGGCGAGTGTGATTAACGCCTGAGTCGCTTCGTCGTTACTGCTGCGGATCAATTGGCACGCCACTTGGCCAAGCACAAATCCAACCAATAAGCCGCCGCCGACCTCCATCCCTAAAACGTGAATACTCAAGCTGCCCACGTTGGTTTCATTATTGAATGCGATTTGGGTTAAAACAGTAAATACGACAACACCGACAGCATCATTGAATAGGGATTCGCCGCTAATGATGGTTTCGAGGCGCTCCGGTAGATCCATGTTTTTCAGCAAGGCTAATACCGCAACCGGATCGGTTGGTGATATCAGCGCGCCAAACACGAGTGCGACCCAGATATTGACGCCCAGATCAAACCATTCACTGACAAGCCAAAACAATCCACCGACAACACCCGTTGAAATCAATGTGGCAAAAATCGCGAGTGAAAAAATCACCCGTGATTGCTGTTCGAGTAATTTTACTGGCATATGCAGTGCGCCAGCAAATAGTAACAATCCGAGTAAACCATCCAGAACGAAGGTACTGAAATCGAATTGCAGTAACCAATGGCTGAAAAAATCCCGATCGACTTCTGAACTGATCGCAGCGAAGCCAATCATGCCCAGGGACAGCATCAGTGCTGCGATCATAGGCCCAATGACTTTAGGCAATGCAAACAAGGATTCACTCAAGACACTGAATACAGCGGTCATGGTGATCACTAGGGCGAGTAACTCAAATAGCGACATGCGGGCTTCCAGTTTTCCGGCGTTGTTATGTAAAGGTCATGCACTTCGTCGCAGGTATTATCAACTCAACGGTATATTATTTGCGACGGGTGGGGCGAGTGTACCGGTTTCAGAACACATTTCACCCCAATCTGTGATTGAGCGAAATGCAGTTTTCGCACTTTACGTCTGTTTAGGAATCTATTGATACAGTTAAATATCACACAACGAGACGGTAGGTTTATGGATCTCAGATCATTTTTCCGAAAAATCAAAAACAAGATATTTGGCAAAACGGAAGATAATGCCTTTGAAATCCAGAAACGCGAGTTAGCCGATGCTCGGCACGGAACCCTCTACTTTCTCTCTCATACCAAGGTTGAGGCCGTACCGAACTATTCGACGGGGCTTGTCGAGACGATTATGGGTGACGATAGTATTTTGAAAGACCTGCAGAACGCGAGCCTGATGTTGCTGAAATCAACGTCGGCAGGCCGGCGTGCGGCAACGGCCGTGCATGACTTCTTTCACCCTATGGTTGAGGCCGTGAAGGAGTTCTTTTATTTCTTACTGGATAAAATACGAAAAATCTTTGGGAAGTTTTATTCGGTGGTGCCTTGGGTGATGAAGTTTTTTCGCTGGTTGGCCAACAAATTTGCGAGCAAGTTGGTGGGTATGATACCGGGATGGGGTTATGTGAAATCGGCGACAGAGGTGTATGCCGGTTTACGCAAAGCTATTCTCGGTGCCAAAAACTTTGTTCAACAGTTGTGGTCTGGTATCGGTGTGACTTTGTTAGGTGGTCAGCCATCGATTATAGCCAATGCGCTAGCGCGTCATTCACTGTCGAGTATCGCCCACGGCATTAAAAAAGTGGGTATAGCGGCTACCGAAATTGGTTTGGAAGCGGCAGGCGATGCAACGGCGGGTATTGGTTCGATCATAACGACGGTGACATCAATCCTTACATCCATTGCCGGCTTTATCGACAAATATATTCAACGTTTCGCGCTAAATCGTGTGATCAAAGACGCCAAGAAAGCCTGGGAATCTAAGGATTCAACAACGAGTATGGCGAACAATCACAAGGCGTTTTCCGAGTGGTTTCAGAATGCGGTTATCTTTACGCCAATCGTTGCGGCCTTGGTGGTGAATTCCGGTTTTGCCGGTCACCCTTATCGGTTCCTCCAGTTAATTGATGAAAAAGGTGAGGTCGTGCCGCAGCACACCTATGACAAAGGCGTTACCTATATCAATAGACTCAAGAAAAACGGTATGGCCTATGTTAAATCGTATCAGCATGGTTATGAGGTGACGTTTAAAGGAACGGATGGCGTTGTGAAAGCGCGATTGAAACAGATCACCTCGGGTAAACAGCAAGTTATAATTTCATGATATCAGGGTGGTCTCTGTGCATGATTTTATATTGTTGAATTAGGTCGTACGCGAGCAGTAGTTGTCGAAGAGATACCGTATTTTGTGATTCGCAGAGCTGTTCGTACGACGCCTCAACAAGAGTGCGAAGTTGATAAAAACGGCTTTCCTCCAACGGCATATTCGCTTCGCCCGGTAGTGCAATGTGTGTGATCAGATAATTGGCGTGTTCACGCGTGGCATCAAATAAACGTTTTTGCTCACCACTCAATTGCAAATGCTGCAGATGCATCAGATTAATGCCGATGGTCATCCACGTGTTAAACCACAGCATCAGGATGTCACTGTGCTGATATCCCTGTTTACTTCGAACATCTAGATAGCTAACCAATATTAAACGCCGAAAGCTGTGCTCGTTGACGCTGCGGTGGCTAGTTAATATCTGTATTAACCGGTGACGAATGCGATACAGGTTGTGGCGCATAATGGTTCGTGTGTGGAGTCTACCCGCCATTTTACTGGCGCTGAACGCGATAAATGCACCAATGCTAACAGCGATGACCGTATTGAGGAATTGCTCAGCGTCAAACGGCATAGTGTTATCTGCTGGCATATAAATCGCGTAGAAAATAACCCCGAGTAAGGCTGCCAAATTCGTGTTGTTGCGTGCAGAGATCCACAATAAAAGTCCCGCACCTAGCGCGAATGCCAGAAAAAATACGGCGAAGGTATTCACATGAATCATCACGATAAACTCAATAACAAAGACGATAGCAGCGCAGAATAGAACGCCTTTGGCTAATTCGATCGCCTCCAGAGCATCTTTTTGCAGCAGGATCTGTACAAACAAACACACTGCGGCGCTGAAGATAACCAGATTCCCCTGATTAAAGCCGGTCAGCACCCAAAACGTGAAGGCCATCATCGATGCCGCGCCCATGGCCATAGCCCTGCGCAGTGCTACCGGTAGACTTTTGCGCAGCAGTGCATCTTGTCTTTGTTGGTTGTTGGGTAGTGCTTTCATTGCTGTCGGGGAATCTAAACCGCTGGCGAGTTCTTCTAGTGCGTTTTGGTTAGCCTCAAATTTTTGGCGGGCAACGTGCAGTAACGGGTCGTTGATGGTGTTGCCAGTGGCTGACTGGGTAAAGGTTGCTTTGGGGTTTAATCGCATGTGGCGGATGATCAACGCGACAGCCGCGACCGATAACGACTCGAAAACTGCATTATCAAATGCACCGGAGATGCGTCGTATGCGTGCATCCAAACGGGATAAATAGTACCGGTGCTGTAACACATCGAGTGCTTTTATGCAGGTGATTTCGTATTGGCGGGCAAAGTGTTTGTCGTTGACGGGCGTTTGCGCAAACGCCATATCCAGCAATGTTTGCTTTGTATTCTGTAGCTGGCGCAAATGGAATTGTAAGTCATGGTAAGAGAGCGTTGGAAAGATCAGCACACTCGATAGCGCAATGCAGATTATACCGAGGCTGATTTCGCTGATGCGGTATACCGCAAAGTAGCTAATTGCGGTGACATCAGATTGGGCGATATTAGCGGTAATGACCAAGCTTGCCGTTAACATGGCAAGGTATGACCCATAGCCCGCCATGCCCTGGTAGCTTGCGGTATAACCAGCACACAGCGCGAAGAAACAGCTGCTCACCGTAATCAATAACCACGGCGCATCGTTGAGCGTTAGAACAGTTACTAAGCCGACAAGACCACCAAGAATATTACCCGCCAGCAATGCCATTGATTTGGCCCACAAACCGCCGTAATCGGCGCGTAGCCCCAGCAAACTTATCGTTAATATGCCCCATGATGGCTCGGGTAAGCCGGTCGCAAAAGCAATCGAAAGTAACATCAGGCTAGCTATCAAGCATCGCGTAACGATGGTGATGGCGGTGAATTCGCGCGATTGCATGACGTATTCAGATAATGCGGGCATTCCGCTAATCCTTCAGAACCTGTCTACAGAGTCTAGGTGCGAATCACTGGCTAAAAAAGTTCCGATGTCGACGATGGTCGGCCAACAGGTTTGGCTTTGTTTAATCTGGATCAAACAAGTGTGGGTTTGTAGCAGAAAGGAAAAGCATGTTTATCCAAAAGGTGTATTTTGAATGCATGTTTGATAGGTGGAGTGTATAACTCCTCGCAATTTGAACCTTGCACTGAAGAGCAATAGAAAAACCAACGAGAAAACAGTGCAAGTTACTAGTGCCAGCGTTCGTTAGACGCATAGAGCAAACCAGATACACCGCGAGATAGAGAGAATAGAGAGACAACTTATGTTTTGTATTCAATGTGAACAAACCCTCACCAACGACCGGGTTACCGGTTGCCAGTTCAAGCAAGGTAAATGCGGTAAAGAAGCCGATACAGCAGATCTGCAAGATCTATTGATCTATATGCTAGAAGGCATCGGCCAGTACGGTTTTGCAGCGCGCCAGTTCGGTGCGATCGATCCGGAAATTGATCAATTTATTCCTGAAGCCTTCTTCACAACCCTCACCAACGTTAACTTTGATGAAGACCGATTTGTTGCACTCATTGCGACAGCCACTCGTTTGCGCAATAACGCCAAAGCCATGTATCTGGCTGCCTGTGAAAAAACCGGTGAGACGCCACAAACCTTCGAAGGCCCAGCGAACTTTACGCCAGCGCAAACCAAAGAAGGGTTGCTGGAGCAAGCTGCTGTTGCATCGATTAAAGAAGACGAAGCCGGCCCGGATGTATTTGGTTTACGCTGCTTGGTGTTGTACGGTTTGAAAGGCTGCGCAGCGTATGGCGAACATGCCCTGATGTTGGGTGAAGATAACCAAGAAGTATTTGGTAAATTCCATGAGTATCTGAGCCTGATGGCCAGCAAACCCACCGATATTGATGAATTGTTGGGTGCCGCGCTCGGTGTGGGTGCCTTAAACTACGAGATTATGGGTTTGTTGGACAAAGGTTCGACCACTAATTTTGGTCACCCAGAACCGACTCAAGTGAAAACCACCCCGATTAAAGGTAAGGCGATTCTGGTCAGTGGGCACGACATGGTTGATCTGGAAGCGATTCTAAAACAAACCGAAGGTACAGGTATCAATGTTTATACCCATGGTGAGTTGTTGCCTGCTCATGCTTACCCAAAACTGAAAGCCTATTCTCACTTGGCGGGTAACTATGGCACGGCGTGGCAAAACCAGCAGGAAGAATTCTCAGCTTTTCCCGGCGCGATTGTGATGACATCCAACTGCCTGATTAACCCGTACACCAAAGGCTATGACGATCGCATCTGGACCTGTGGCCCGGTTGGTTGGCCTGGTGTTCCTCATATTGAAGGGCGTGATTTTTCAAGCGTTGTTGAGAAAGCGCAGCAATTAGCTGGATTCCCTGCAGACATCATTGAAAAGACGATTACGATCGGATTCGCCCACAATGCCGTTATGGGTGTGGCAGACAAAGTTGTTGATGGCGTGAAATCCGGGGCTATCAAGCATTTCTTCTTGATTGGTGGTTGTGACGGTGCCGCTCCGGGCCGAAATTACTACACCGAATTCGCAGAGAACACACCAGATGACACGGTAATGCTGACAATCGGTTGTGGTAAATACCGCTTCAACGATAAAGAGTTTGGCGATATTGGTGGCATTCCACGCTTGTTAGACGTTGGTCAGTGTAACGACAGCTATTCTGCGATTCAGATCGCGTTGGCTTTGTGTGAAGCTTTCGAATGTGAAGTAAATGATCTGCCATTGACGTTAATCGTTAGCTGGTTTGAGCAGAAAGCCGCTGCAGTATTATTAACGCTGTTACATTTGGGAATTAAAAACATCCATCTTGGCCCTAGCTTGCCGCCGTTCCTGACGCCAAATCTGGTGAACTTCTTGGTCGAAAACTTCGACTTGAAGCCGATCGGCGACGCTAAGCAGGATATCGCTAATATTCTGAATCCTGCCTAGTACGCTTATCTGTACGCGTTAGTACTTTTTAGGCGCGTATTGCTTATGTATTAAACCTAAAAACCGGCTGATCGCCGGTTTTTTTGTGGGTTCAGAGTGCTGTTTCTTGCGTTTTTATATCGGTACGGAGTTTATAGTTTATGTGCCGACGGGCGCCCAGATGAGGTAAGCATCCAGAGTTTGGCCGCGAAAAGGAATCCCTTTTGCACTGAGGCTAAGTTGGCCATCAGTAACTGACCAATCTCTGACTTGTGGTGTACCAACCCAATTCGGAAAGCTGCAGATATCGACATGGTGGATAATCTGACTTCCATCAATCTCGAACTTTCCGCAATAGGATAAATGCGATAACGCGCTGGCGACCGCTTCCTCAGGTGTACATTCAAAGGGATTAGCGTGGTGTTGGTTTCTCCGGGCGTCCGCCATGATGTGTACCCACACAAAACCATCGGCAGAATAGCTGATATAGCCTTTGGCATTGTCGCCCATGGGGTAGAGCACCTCGCCGGAAGCGAGTCGGTTTTCCCAGGAAACTAACCGATAAGTACCAGAAAATGGCGACGCAGACATAACATACTCCTGAAGCACAAAGGGATTCAGCAAGTATAGAAAATCACCTGCTAGCTTTTAGACCGCAGGTGATAGTGATGGTTTTTATGCGCGCGTTAGCGATTTAGATATTCGAAACCAAGCGCAGGTTTCTGCGCCTGGTTCGACGTTTAGCTTTTGGGCGTTGAAGGCTTGTTGCCCGTTAGTCGATGAACCAGAAGATACAGTGCGGGCAATACCACCAACGTGAGCAGGGTGGATGAAATAATTCCACCAATTACCACAGTTGCCAGTGGCCGCTGAACTTCTGCTCCGGTGCCGGTATTGATTGCCATCGGAATAAATCCGAGGCCAGCAACCAGGGATGTCATCAGCACCGGTCGCAGCCGTGCGCTAGCGCCGTTGTTGATGGCATCTAACAGTGATTGGCCTTTGTCTCGTAGCTCCCTAATAAATGACAACATGACGACACCATCCAGCACTGCCACACCCGAGAGGGCAATAAAACCAACACCGGCAGAGATCGAAAATGGCATATCCCGAAGTGTGAGTGCGAGCACGCCACCCGTCATCGCCAGTGGCACGCCGGTAAATACGATCATGGCATCACGTACCGAGCTAAACGCGCTGTATAGCAGGGCGAGAATGATAAGTAGTGTTACCGGTACTACGAGCGTTAACCGTTTGCTGGCCGATTGCAGTTGCTCAAACGTTCCGCCATAGCCGATCCAATAGCCGGTCGGTGCATCGAATGTTGTGTCCATACGCGCCTGTAAGTCGGCAATAAAGGATCCAAGATCACGGCCTTCAACATTGGCGGTAACAACGATATTGCGTTTACCGCTTTCGCGGTTCACTTGATTTGGGCCCTGCACTTCGATGATATCAGCCACTTCTCCGAGCGGCACATAGGCAAGCTCGGGGTTGGTTTCTTCATTCATTAAGATCGGAATCTGCGACAGTGATTTGGGGTCACTGGCCACGGATTTATCCATCCGAACAAATAGTTTGAAGCGACGATCACCTTCGTAAATCAGACCGGTTTCGGCGCCGGCGATGGCTGTATTTAACGTTTCTTGAACATCCGCAACGCTCAGACCGAGCAGTGCCAAGTGGTCTCTGTCTGGTTCAACCGAAATCATCGGTAGGCCTGACATTTGTTCTGTGCGCACATCAACAGCACCGGGTACGGTGGCGAGGATTTTTTCCGCCTGTTTGCCCAGTGTTTTGAGTACATCTAGGTCATCACCATAGATGCGCACAGCAACGTCCGATCGAACACCGGCGATGAGTTCGTTAAACCGCATTTCGATCGGTTGGGTGAACTCGTATTTATTACCGGGAATGGTTTCAACCGCTGCGCGCATTTCCTCAACAAATTCAGTTTTGGTTTTGCTGGGGTCTGGCCATTGATCACGTGGCTTCATAATAATGAAGGTATCGGCGACATTGGGCGGCATTGGGTCGGTGGCGATTTCCGGTGTGCCGATCTTGGCGAAAACATGTTTCACCTCGTCGAATTCGGCAATCGTCGCCTCTAGCAGCGATTGCATTTCAATGGCCTGTGTAAGGCTGGTACCGGGAATACGTAGCGCATGCACAGCCAAGTCGTTTTCATCCAGCTGCGGCAAAAATTCACTGCCAAGGCGACCTGCCTGAACAAAACAACCAATAACCAGAGCTAGCGCCACAGTGACGATAACGAGGGGTTGCTTGACTGCAAAATTCAGGAATGGGCGGTAGCCGATTCGGGCTTTAGCCATTAGCCAGTTTTCTTTTTCGCTGATTTTTCCGGTCATGAAAATCGCAACGGCGGCGGGTAAAAACGTCACTGAAAACAGCAACGCCCCTGCTAAAGCAGCAACGACGGTGAAGGCCATCGGGTGGAACATTTTGCCTTCGACACCGTTCAGTGCGAATAATGGCAGATACACCAGCATGATGATGGTGACGCCAAACACCGCGGGGCGAAACACCTCGCTGGTTGCTTCGGCAACGACTTTTAGGCGCGCTTGTAAATCCAGCTTGCCGCCGTTTTTTTCCTGTGCGATACCCAATCGTCGCAAACAGTTTTCAACGACGATGACGGCACCATCAACAATCAAGCCAAAATCGATTGCTCCGAGACTCATCAGGTTACCGGAAACCCGATTACTCACCATGCCGGTAACAGCAAATAACATGCTCAATGGAATAATCATGGCAACAATCAGGGCTGCCCGAAAGTTACCCAGAATGGCAAACAAAACGGCGATTACCAGCACTGCGCCTTCGAGCAGGTTGTTTCGCACGGTCTCAAGTGTTTTATCGACGAGCGTTGTTCGGTTGTAGAGTGTTTCTGCGATAACGCCGTCAGGCAGGCTCAAGTTGACGCGTTCCAGTTCATCAGCAACGGCTCTGGCCACCGCACGGCTATTTTCGCCCAGCAGCATGAAGGCGGTACCGAGCACGACTTCTTGCCCGTCTTTGGTCGCAGCACCGGTGCGTAACTCTTTGCCGAATTTTACATCGCCAATATCTTTGATGCGCACAGGCGCATCATCACGCTTAGCGATGACCACATTGCCGATGTCTTCGAGTGTTTCCAACTGCCCCGGCGAGCGCACTAACCATTGTTCACCGTTGCGCTCAAGATAGCCCGCACCGGAATTGAGGTTGTTACGTTGCAGAGCGGTGATCACATCCTGCATCGTGACTTTATACGCAAGCATTTTGCCGGGATTGGGTGCAACCTGGAACTGCCGCTCAAAACCGCCGATGCTGTTGATCTCGGTAATGCCGGGTACTTTCACGAGCTGTGGGCGAATAATCCAATCTTGAATTGTTCGCAGGTCTTCGGCGCTGTAGGGAGTGCCATCTGGCTTTGTTGCACCGGGTTCAGCTTTAACGGCATAGGTAACAACCTCGCCAAGCCCGCTGGCAATCGGCCCGAGTTCGGGTTCAAGCCCCGGTGGTAAATCGGATCGAATACCTTGCAAGCGCTCGCTGATTTGCTGGCGGGCCCAATAGATATCGGTACCTTCTTCGAAAATAACGGTTATTTGTGATAATCCGTAGCGCGAAAGGGATCGGGTGTAATCCAGATGAGGCAGGCCAGCCATGGCGTTCTCTACCACATAGGTAATCCGTTGTTCAGATTCTAATGGCGAATAGCCTGGGGCCTCCGTATTGATTTGCACTTGAACATTGGTAATGTCCGGTACAGCATCAATGGGCAATCGGGTGGCGTTATAAATACCGAGACCGGCAATAAATAGCGTAACCGCCAGCACTAACCATCGCTTTTCTACCACAAAGCGGGTGAATACATCATTCATGGGTATCTCCTCGCTCAGTGATCGTGGCTGGCGCCGCTTTTCAGCACGTCAGCCTTGATGATAAAACTGTTATCGGTGGCGTATTCTGTGCCAGGTTTCAAGCCACCTAGCACTTCGGTATACATACCGTCGGTTTCGCCGGGTTTGATCATGCGTACTTCAAAGGTATCGCCAAAGCGACCGAACACGACGGGCATTTCACGAAACGATTGAATAGCATCATTTTTGACGGCTAACGGCACCTGTTTAGTGCCGGTATCAATGCGAGCTTTGATATGCATGCCAGGGCGCCAGTGACCTTCACTGTTGTCGATCACCGCCCGTGCGCGGGCAATATGGCCACCTGTCATCACAGGGGCGACGTATTCGATTTTGCCAGTTGCTTGCTCATGTTTGTGCATATCGGATACGGTGACCTTCATGCCCGGTGCCAGTTTTTCGATATGTTCGGGGAAGGCAGACATCTCTACCCAGACTTGATCCAGGCTAGTTACTTCAAGCAGCATGTCGGTTTGGGCGCGGTCGCCGGGATTGGCGCGGCGCATGGTTACTTCGCCGTTTACCGGACTTTTGATGTCGTAGTTTTGCAGCGTGTCGGTATTTCGAACGCGTGCTAGTAGCTGGCCTTTTTTGACGGTGTCGCCCACATTGACGGTAATGTCTGAAACAATACCCGCGTAAGGGGCATTGATACGAAATACCTTATCTTCCGGTGCTGCGATCACGCCAAATAGCTCTTCGCTGAAAATCAGCGTAGCCGGGCCGGCTTTTTCGGTTTTAATGCCGGTTTTATCAATGATGCGTTGTGATAACTCCGTTCGGCCTTCATGGCTCTCATAATGTTGGTTCAGCTGGTTGTTGCCGAAGCTTGCATGAATATCCACATCATAAGAGTGGGGTTCTGCGACACTCTGTTGACTGACCAAATAGTCCTGTTCAGGAATAAAGGTTAACGCATCGATATCTCCGCCTAGTCGCACTAGTTCAACATCTACCTCGGCTGCCCCCGGGGCTAACGGTTCTCCGTTTTTATACAGGTAGAGACGCATCTCTGGCGTAACACCGGTTTCAAAAATAGTGACTTCAACGGCATAGTCACCCTCTTGTACCATGATGCCGCCGTGCGGACCTTTGGGGCGTTCTTCATGGGCGTGTGTGTCTACAACGTCGTGCGCATGGCCGCCGTTGGCTAAAGACGTTGATGGTAAAATGGTGACTGCTGCAGCCAAGCTGATCAGTGTGCAGGCGGTGGGTTTTACAAAAACTCTTAGGGTTTTGGATAACATTATTGTGCTCCTGTACCTGCAGTATTGAGGGGGGTTATCATGCTGTCGCCTGTGATGCGTTCCATCTCAAGCAGGTAGGAATAAATCAGAATTTGGGTTTCGATCATTTCGCGTTCGACGTTGAATAACTCGTTTTGCGCATCGACGAGCTGAAGTACGCCGTAGCGGCCGCGTTCGTAGCCGTGCTGGATATCGCTTAGCAAAGTATTGGCAATGGGTAGCAGTTTGCGCTGCAGGTTATCCGCGTGCTGCGCTTGGTAATCCAATGTATCGAGTATTTTCAGTAAACTCAGGCGTAATTGCTCAAGACCAAAGCCTTCACGGGCCATGGCTAAATCCAATTCGGCTCGTGCCACGGCGAGCCGCCCACGGTTCGGGTTTTCGACTTGTAAAGGCATGGAAAACCCAAAAGCCAAACCCACATCATTGGTGGCCTGAAAATGCTGCACTCCAGCCTTGATGGTGACGTTTGGATCACTGTTAGCGGTTTGCAGGTTAAGGTTGGCAAGGGCTTCCTGCTGTTGCATACGCAAACGAATAAACTCAGGTGTTTCATTCACGCTGGCGGTGATTTGTTCGGCATCGGGCAAGGCTGGCATGGTTGTGAGATCACCTAATACGGTGTCAAACTCAGATTGTGCATTCCACATGCTCGACAGCGCTAAGCGTGCATTGCTCAATTCACCGGCTTGAACCGTCTGACGAGCGATGGAGCGTTCTGATTGCAGACGCATTTTTGACACATCGGCTTGCCCAACTGCACCGGCTTTGGCTCGCCGCTCGATAACGTCGAGGGCGTCGCGCTCCTTGCTAATTCGACGGCTATTCCACGTTTGCAGAGCTTGCAATCGCAACACCTCGTAGTAGCGGCGAGTTGTTTCAGCGAGGGTGTCTAAGCGCACGATTTCGTAGTCGGCTTGCAATCGATTGACGCTGGCACGAGCGAGTGAGATTCGGCGCTGGCGTTTGTCGCCGAGTTCGATTTGCTGGCTGAATAAAATCGTTGTTTCAGCATCATCAAGTCGGCGCTTTTCACCAGTGCCAAGAGAGTTGTCGACAACTACATCAAGGAGCAGTTGTGGGCCGATATCAGCTTGGATAACGTCCGCCTCGCGGGCGCGAAAGTGATATGGATACTCACTTAATGTAGGGTTTTTTAGCAGCGTCTGTTTGATTGCCCACGCCAGATTGATGCTGTTAGTCTCGGGCGTTGCAGGGGCTGCGTTTTGTGCTTGAGCACTCAATGGCGCAGCAATCAGCAGGCATAGTAGGCTGCTGATAAATCGGTGTTTGATAACATCTGTTATTTTGATACACACCGATGGGTTTTTAATCCACATAGAATCTCTCCCATAGGGTTACGCATTACTGATGATAGTTGTCAGCAATGCCCAAAAAAGGGTTAACAGTTTTGAGAAAGATTAGGCGAGCGGTGGAGGAACGGGCGGTGTTAGGCTGAAAGTAACCGATTGCCAGCTGCTGCTGGCGGGTTTAGCCGTTTGGATCGGCATTGGAATCATGCTGAATAGGCTAGAAACCTGAAACACCAAGCAGATATGAGGTTCGTTGGTGTGATCATGATTGCCGGATAAATCGGCATCCGGGGTAGTTTCTGATGCTTCAGAAACAACGCCGATATCGCCAGCTGTTGTATGGCCCACATCGAATACGGTCGAATGGTAATCGGGTGCCAAAATGCTAATTAGCAGATGCAAGCCGCTATCATCGTGAGCATTGGATGCACCGGCATCTGAATGATCGTGCCCATGAGAATAGAAATGCAGATGCGGCATATTATTCGCATCCTTGATATCCACACCTTTGTGCGAAGACGCCCACACTACATTCACCAGCATATGGCTGATGATCAGAGTGATCAGTATCAATGGGCGGGGTTTCACGATGAGGCAGGCTCCAGAATTATGATGCTTCGCAGTCTAGCAAATTAAATTACAGGCGAACAACACAACCGGTGCGACAAATTCACGCACCGGTCGAAATGGCGACATCCATCACCATCACAAGGTGCAAAATAACCACACTGCCTGTCACTTGCCGGCGCATCGCGAAGTAAGGCTGAAGATCAGCACGATGCGGTTTAAGCTGTTTCTCAAGCACCAATACAACGAAGAATACGCCGCCAAGCAGTAACAAAGTAACGATCGGGTTATCCAATAATAAAGAAACCCACGCCAGCAGACATAACACGTTTGAAAGCACTAATGTGGCGGATGACCTGTTGTTACTCGTGTCGTTACTCGTATTGTTACTCGTATTGTTAATAACAGCGCCCCACCAGATGCCGCAGACGAAGCTGGCAATGCAGGCACTGTAGGTTTCAAACAGCCACAAGCCAGAAACCCCGGCAATATCGAGAGTGCCCCATTCTAATGACAAGCCAACAATAAATGGCAAAAGCCCGAGGTATCCGAGCAACCGTTGTTGTGTGCTTAACTGCTGTGCAGCGCTCATGCGCTTTTTTTCAATGTTGCGAAAGCATCCAGTGCAGCTTGCCGAGACGATTTCAGATCAGCGATTGGCAACGGGTATTGATGCCCGAGCTGAATGCCAGCCTGTTTCAACACGCTATCTGGTGCGTCCCATGGAGCATGTTTGTGTTTATTGGGCAAGTTTTTAAGTTCTGGCACCCATTGGTCGATGTACTGCCCGTCAGCGTCAAATTTTTGAGATTGTGTCACCGGGTTAAAAATTCGAAAGTAAGGTGCAGCGTCTGCACCTGAACCGGCGACCCATTGCCAGCTAGCGCTGTTGGCGGCGAGGTCAGCATCAAAGAGGCAATCCCAAAACCATTTTTCACCTTCATGCCAGTGTATCAGCAGGTTTTTAACCAAAAACGACGCGGTGATCATACGGACACGATTGTGCATGGTTCCGGTTTGCCAAAGTTGCCGCATACCCGCATCAACAATGGGAATACCCGTTTGGCCGCGTTGCCATGCTTTAAGGTTGGCGTCGTTTTTCTGCCACGGAAACGCATCGAATTTGGGCTGGAAGTTATCCGTTGGCAGGCCGGGAAAGTGAAATAACAGATAGTATGAAAATTCTCGCCATCCCAGCTCCGATAAAAAGCTGTCGAGGTTGTCTTCCAGGCCATTACTTAAGCCCGATATTTGGGCGCGATGCCAAACCTCTCTGATTGATATTTCGCCAAAATGCAGATGCGGTGACAAGTTTGAAACACCAGTTTTTGACGGGTAATCACGCCCGTGGCGATAGTATTTGAGGCCATGTTCAAGAAACCGTTTTAATCGTTCGGCGGCGCCGTATTCGCCCGGCTTCCAGTGGCTGATAACATCCTGGTGCCAAGGTTGTTCGGGCTCTAACAAGAGTTCATCGATACAGGTTTCCTCTATCGGATCCGCAAGGTTGAGTTCCGGTATCGGTAACGGCGCAGCAGGAGGAGGCGCTTGTAAGCAACCTTTTCGGTAGTAGGGCGTGAATACCCGGTAGGGTGTGCCGTCTTTTTTATGAATGTGCCAAGGCTCCCAGAGCAGGGTTCCGTTAAAACTCTCGCAGCCAATCCCATTGGCAAGCAAGGCAGCTTTGATATGTTTGTCGCGATCGATTCGCCATGGCTCGTAGCAACGGTTCCATACCACGCGATCAATCTTATAGTCATTGGCGAGTCGGTTAATAATGGCTTGAGGATTACCCTGAAAAACCAATAATTTATCAGCCAATGAATCGTTTAACTGTTTGAGTGATTGATGGAGCCAGACCCGAGATGCAGCACCTGGCGACCATGCGCCCCCATGCTGTTGATCGATAATAAATACGGGAATCACAGTACCGGCTTTTGCTGCGTCTGTTAGTGCCGGGTTGTCGTGCAAACGAAGGTCCTGGCGGAACCACATCAGGGTCGTTGTATGCGTCATGGTATCCTCTGTCGGTTGTCCTGATTTGGAACGTTGCTGGAGCAAGTGGTTTCATGAAATGAAGATCGGCTAATGCATCTTCTTATGAACTCTCTCACTAGTTTACGTCTACGTTGGCCTCGTTGCTTGCGATTAATTTTGAGTAACAGGGGGAACAGAAAAACGCACCGGTAATACTGTGATATTCTATTGCGCTGCCGAATTAAGCATTTTGTTCGGGCTCGCAATGGTAAACGGCTCTGGTTCGAGGCTCTGGTTAGTTCGTTCATTTTGCCCAGCGCTTATTAAACGGGCTCTCACATTTTTCCGCTTTTGATTAATAACAGGACATGACTTTGACTGACGCTTCAAACAACGTGTTGATACTGGTAACCGTGATTATTATCGTCTGGTTGACGTTAGGGCGTATGCGTAAACGTCAGCGGCTGATTGCTCAGCGGGTGCTGTCTGATGCGTTTCTGAAAGAAAACGCACAGCATGATGATGTGCTTGAGACTGCATCCGGGCTGCAATATACCTGTTTGCACGATGGTGGCGGGGAAGGTTCTCCTAGCGCCGCTGATAAAGTACGCGTGCATTACCATGGCACCTTAACGGATGGCACCGTGTTCGATAGCTCAGTAGATCGTGGTCAGCCGATCGATTTTGGACTGCAACAAGTGATTGCCGGTTGGACCGAAGGGCTGCAATTGATGAAACCGGGCGATAAATTCCGTTTGTTTATCCCGAGTCGTCTAGCCTATGGGAACCGCTCGATGGGGCAAATTCCGGGCGGTGCTGCGCTGATTTTTGATGTTGAACTGATCGCTATCAACCCCTGAACAGAGGAACGATTCATGCCACTACTTATTACCTTGATCGCCTGTGGTGTTACCGCTTTTATGGTACATGGCTATGTCAGCAAACAATTTGCTCAGAAGCTCAGCGACATGACTGCTCGGGTGCAAGCACATCAAGATGAATTGGCGATGCTGAAGGATAAAAAGTCCGGCTTGCAGCAACAGTGTGCTGACCTTGAATATCAGTTGCGTGAGGCCAAAAAAGATTTGGCAGCAGCGTCAAGACAGCTATCATCGGAATAATCTGCGTGTTTTATGAGGCGGCGTTTCTGACGCCTGCTCATGTTCATTCGATAGGCTTGAAGTCTTTTAGCAATTGTTCGGTATTGAATGCTGTTTTTTGATATTCAATCCGATTCAGTACTAGCCAGTTTTTCTTGGATTTCTCTTGGATGATCAGCGGTAGCGCTTTTAAGTTATCCACGCGCATTAATCGTAGTTGGTGGATGAGCGTATCCGTGACGTAATACCAATCTGATGCTTTTATTGGATTGGTTACTTTGCGGTTATCCAGAAGGTACGATAAGGCTTCGAGTGTAATCTTTTGATCGGAATTAATGCCGGTCGAATAGCCCTTTAATGCGCAAGCCTGATATTCATCGGCTTCGGTTTTTACCTGCTTCCATTCACAATCATACTTATCGTTAAGTTTCTGATCCTTTCCTAATGGCGCTGTGACCACGTGCGTGTAGGTTTTGTTTGCCGCTGATTTTTCCGCCGTTGCAATCGTGGCGTATTGTTTTGTGGCTGTATCAAAGCTGGTTAATGAGCCTTTCTTTCGATCAAAAAATATAAAGTAGCGGTTGTTGACGATCGGACTGGTGATCAAGATCCAATCGTGCGTGATGCTTAATGTGATCGGAGGTAATGAGCGACTACTTTTAGAGAGCTGGGAGTATTTGATAACGGATTTATCGACCTCGTTATCTATTTCCGTGTGGGTTGTTTTATGTACACCGGTTTGCTGTGCAGCGATGCATTTTGAGATGCTGACAGATAGTAAAATCGTGCTGAAAAGCAGTAAAAAAAATGATCGATACAAGCGCGGATTCATTGGTATTCCGTCTCTTAAATAGTGGTTTTGTGCAAAAAAATCGATAGTAAACCTATCATAGACAGCCCTGCTTTTAGCAAGTTTATTTCTATCAGTGTACGCGGGTAAATTATGTGACGTAGTTGGCGAATTGTATGTTTTTTGTTCGACGGTCGGTGTTGTCAGATTAATGGTAGATCCAGCTCGGCATCAAAGGAGTAGAATCTAAGTTATTAAAAAATAATAAAAAATAGAGGTGAAGCTATGCAAATGACAAGGATGCTGACCCTAACGACTGTATTAGCCGGAGGCGTTTTTGCACTATCCGGATGCGTTGATAACAACGCAAATTACAGTGTTCTACAACCCTCCAACGGTCAAACTTACGTCAGTTTTTTTGGTCCTGATGATGACCCCGAAAACGCAACTGGCACACAGGAATTGCCTGAGCAAATTCGAGTCGGTTATTCGTCAAACCCTGGTTCCCTGCAAGTATTTCTTAACGGCCAACAGATCGGTAGCCAGTTTACGCTGACACCCACATTTGGTTGGGTAGCTGTCGAGGATATCAAAGAGTTTTTGGTTCAAGGCGAAAACAATCTCCTTGTCGAACCTCTTGCATTTTTGGGTGCTGCAACAAGCCGTTTTACGTTTGATTCGCAAGGCCCCGAAATCAACTTCACGAATGTCAGCCGCTCTGGTGGAAATGTCACTATTCAAGGTGTCGTTGATGACGGTGCAAATATCGCATCGCTGGTGATTGAAACCTATAACTATGATGTTGAAGGCAGTACTGAAGCGGCAACAGGCAATAGAAAGGGCGCAAAAACTAGCCGTACTGGCACATTTAATCCAGCGGTTGCTGCAGATAAGAGCTTCTCTGTTGTTGTACCCGATGATGCTGTTTTCTCGTTTACTGCCGAGGATCAATACGGCTATGTATATACCGCCGAATACTTGGCAACTGACCAGACAGTAAACCCTGTTTTTAAACTGCGTATCAATGAAACCTTGCTAGATGCAGTGAAGCCACTGGCGAATGCGCAAGGTGATAACCAATTTCTGATCAGTCGTTCAGCACTGGAACGTCGTGGCAGAGGCGCCGAAGCGGATGCGATGGAAGCTGATGGTGCAGCTGATACCAGTGTATTGAACCTGATTAATGATAATCACTCGGGTATTTATACCGAAATTGGTGCGGCTGAAGGCAATGCTAATAATTGCCATGAAACACCGATCGAGTTTACCTGTACCGATGCCTTTTTTATCGATGATGACTTTGGCGGAACCGTATTCAACAGAGGCACCGAATGGAGCGCTGCAGGCCCTAATCGTGGCCGTTGGCAGAACCGTTGGTTTTGTGGGTCGTATAACTGGACACCAAGCCCGGACGCAGGGCGAACAAACAAAGGTGCTGTTGAGTGTTCTTATGTTGAGATCTATTCACTCGAAATTGAAGACCTGACGATTGGTTCTTTGGGGTTGGATGAGACGCAAGATTCGGTACTTGATCTCGCATTAAACCTGAAAGATTCATCGGGCGACAACATCGGTTTGGATGTAAATCTGGGGATTTACAACTGGTGGTGTGGTGAGATGGAAATCAAAACCGGACCGACCGACAACAATTTTTTGGATGGCGATTTGTGTGATTTGGCGACAACGTCCAGTTGTAATACCAAATTTGGCGTGAGGTTGCCCTTCACTCAAAATAATTTTGCACCTGGCAATAGCTCAGGTGGCACGTCGAGTCAGCGCGCACTGGTTGCGAGTCAAGTTAACCCGTCACATTGGTGTAGTTCGCAAGGTGAAACATCGGCTCTAGGCCTTGTTGGCTTAGGCGGTATTCGTGTGAAGGATAACAATACGGCAATGGGTGGCAAGATTCGCGCTCAAATCAACAATGGCGACCTGAATTTTGGCCTGTTGGATGGTTTCTCGCTCGGTCTATCAGGTGATGTTCAGTTCGATGGTATCGATCTAGGGATTATTCCTTTAGATGGTATTCTTAGTGGCCTGATTGGTTTACTGGAGCCACTGTTCGTCGATATTACTGAATCTGTTGTGCAAAACAGTTTGACCGATTTCGATCTGGATTTTCTGTTCAGCTCCGAGTTCGGTACCTCGTTTAACTTGGGTACCCAAGCTTGGACGGTGACATCACAATGTACGCAGAATTCAAATGCCAATGATCCCTATACCTGCGGGACTCGAGGCGGAGCAGTTGATGAAGTTGATTGGTTAATGACCTATCGAGGCAACGTTAACACTGTAGAAGCGCAAACTGGCATCTCTCAAGTATTGGGTTCGCTCTACTATGAAGATGATTTGCTTGCGCCAATCAATAATTTAGAGAGCTCGACCGATAACTTTGCGATTGCGATCCATCACAATATTGTCAATCAGGCACTGGCTTCGTTTTATGAAGCAGGTTTGATGCATTTTACGATGTTGCCTGGAAGCACAGCCGGTGAACAGGGAACTCCATTGTTCCTCGGTGCGAATGCAACGGATGAATTAGGCTCTAACGGTAATACACGTGTACGCCTGATTCCGAATTCACCCGCAACGGTTGAGCTCAGTGGCGAAGAAACAACACAAGCAACGATTCGTTACACCAATGCAACGGTTAAAACTGAAACTCGCCGTGACGGTGCTTGGGATACTGACTTTACCTTGGTTGTCGATATTCAGGCCGGTGTTTTGTTGTCGCTTGACGGTCAAGTGCTTGAAACCACGCTGCTCGGGTCTCCTCAGTTAGAGATCAAAGATGTTGAAACACCGGATGGTCTTGAATTTATCGAACCTCTGATTCAACCGCTGGCTGATTTGATTACCGATGGCTTGCTGCCTCTGGTAACGAACACGGCCTTGCGACTTGATCTGACTGAGTTCGAACTTCCGTTAGAATTGTCGGATCCAACCAAAGCGCTGCAGTTATCAACGGAAGGTATCGAAGCCAACAATGGTCGACACCTGAGCTTTAGTACCGGTATCAACCTGATTGATAAGGAGTAAATCAGTTTAAACGTGAGGGAATGATCCCTCACGTCTTTGCAAATTGCTGTTTATTAATAAACAGCAATAATAAAATTCTCCACTCTTCAAACACTGCTAAGATGCGCTACAGCTGCGTTGGTTATTAGAAAACCCCTGAATTTCCTCGGCGTTATTCGCTCTAGTTATTTCAAATGCATATGCCTTTCCTTTAACATAGAGGTTAATAAGTATAACTAGCCGTCAGGTAAATCTATGAAAACCAGCAGGATCGCAGCACTCGCATGTGCGCCAGTATTAGCGTATTCGCTTTCTGGTTGTATTGATGATGCCAATTATAGCGTCTCTCAACCACAATCTAATACCAAGTATGTCGGCACTAGTGTCGCGCCGGATAATAATCTCGGATTCGACATGCTTCCTGGGCAATTTGTTGTTACTTACGACGAGAACCCTGGAACAGTTAACATCTACTTAAATGGCAACCAGATAGAACAGCACTTTAGCTTTGGCCCAAAACAAGCCACAGCTGATGCATCCGCGTTATCGGATTATCTGAAGCAGGGTGAGAACCTCCTTACTGTGAATCCTCTTGGCTTAGGTCCAACGATTGCATTTACACTCGATTCTAAGGGGCCGAGTGTTGTAATTGAAAGTGTCGAGTATAGTAACCCTGCGGATAAAACGTCAGGTACTGTCAATATCTCCGGTAAAGTAAATGACGCGTCATCGATCGATTCATTGGTGATGAAAACCGGAATGCGTGAACAGCCGCTGGGTAATGAAGTAACAGCGACGCTGGACGGCAACAATTTCAGCATCAGTAATGTTCCTGTGAGCTTTGATGATGGAGGCACAAACACGCCTTATGATTTATTTGGGTTTGCTGCGGAGGATGAGCACGGCTATCAGCAAGAAATTTCTTTGCTGAGAAATGGCGCGCCGATCGACCCGCTGATGGCAATTCGTATCGATGAAGTCATGTTGTTACAGTTGGTTGGGTTTATTAGTAGCTCGGCGAGCTGTAAAACCGGTACCGATACGAGCGGTTATACTAGCCCTCGTCAGCTTACCGAGAATGAGGTTTGTACAGGCTTCCCTCCTGGAACTCCGTTCTTGGATAACCTTGCGAAGCTGTCGTCTGGCATTATGAAAGACATCACGATAGAAGAGATGCACATCCAGAATATGGAGATGCGTTCCCTATCATTTGATGAGAATGGCGACTTTGTTCTAGACCTAACCATGTACCCGCAATCATGGTCCGCTGCGAACGATCCAGCCAACCCTATCAATGGACAAGTTGATAATAATTCGCAAGTGGGCGTTTATGTTATCGTCTCGCTGAAGGCATTGGGTATTCCGATTACGATGGATTTGTTTATTGAATCCGTTGATGTGAAAGCCAAAGTTAAATTCGCTATGGAAAATAGAGAATTGACTGTCGAAGTGACACCGGCAACTGATGCAAGTGCACTGGATATGCATGATCTAAGAATCGAAAATGGCACAGCACTCGGCATCGATATTTCAGGTTTGTTGCAGAGTCTTATCGCTGGCGGTGGCCTTGATGGGATTATCTTGAGCACCATTCAAGGTGCGTTGGATGAGAATCTGACATCACTGCAATTCCCGTTAACCTTCGGTAAAACGTTTGACACCCCACCAGATGCCGATGACTTTAAAATTGATATTTTGCCCGAAAGCGCCGGCACCAATGCGGGTGTTGGTGATACGGCAGGCAACCTCTCTATGGATTATACCGGCGTGTTTGAAGCATTGTCTGTTACACCCAATGTGCCGCAGACGTTAGGTTCTTACTACGTCAATGATGGTGATTTACCGCCGGTTGCTGAAGCAGATGTTTCTGATTCGTCTTCACTGGTAGTTTCTGTAAATACCAATATGATCAACCAGATGATGTTGACGATGTTCAATGCCGGCCTGATGCACATGAACGTGCTATCTGGTGATGCAACAGGTTTGGAGCCGCACTTGGCAGTCCAAGGTAATTCAATCTTCTTTGGACCGGACGGATTGAGTGATTCGATGGGAGCAGCAAATGCAACACGCACGCGCTTAATTCCGACAACACCACCTAATTTCCGTATGCTGGGCGATGGAACTACGCAAGCAAATATTTCCTACGTGGGCGCATCCATGGAAGTGGATAGAAATGAATGTAGCGATGGTGTTTGTGAGTGGAAAAACCGTTTTAACGTTAATTTGGATATTGAAGCGGGTGTGACACTGGATTCACGTGATGATGTGCTCTTTATGACTATCAATGGTAATCCTTCTGTTCAAATTAATAGCCTTGAAGATAATCTTGATTTGCCATTTGGTTTGAAATTATCAGATTCGTTAGTGCAATCAGCATTGGATCTTATGATTGCAGTCGTGATTCCTCAGATTGCTGAGACTGAATTGAAAATAACTGTGTCAGAACTTTGCGCATTGGTTGATCCTGAAGCAGATCCGACTAACTGTTGGTCTAGCACTATGGAAACCGATTCGGTTTCTTCACAAGGTGGCCACCTGTCGTTCAAAATGGGTATAGATCGTGACCTTGATGGTGACGGTGTCGATGTACTTAGCGACAACTGCCCGTTTGTTGCGAACCCAGCGCAAACAGATGCTGATAATAACGGTATAGGTCTGGCGTGTGAGCCGGATACGGACCTTGATACTATCGTTGATGAAGTAGATAACTGTAAGTTTACCGCCTCACTGGATCAATCTGATGCTGATGGTGATGGAGCAGGTAATCTATGTGACATTGATTACCTGGCCGATGATAAATGGGTACATTTACGCAATGGTACAGGTAAATGTTTGGCACGTAACGGTAATGGTAATGCGCCTATAGCGGCTGACTGTGCAGATACAGAAACACAGCGTTGGTATATGGAAGTTGAAGATGGCGGTAGCTACTGGAGCTTTAATAATCAGTCGAAGAGTCAGCATCTGCGTTTGCGCGGTGATTGCTGTACAACAGCAACCTCAGCCAAAGTAACCGGTGGTGACCCAGAAGGTGACGGAGGAGTAGTTGCAGAAAGTGGTAAGTTCAATTTGCAAAACAGTAATTTTGACGCACTGCCATTCGAAATTACTGCGAAGCGTTGGGTTAACAATGATTGTTTGATTATGGATGGCACTGGTGACGCCGATGCAGACAATGATTGTAATGCCGATGAGCATGAACGTAGCTGGGGTATTTTTGTTGAAGGCGAATTACGCTACGGACCAAAATCAGGCCTGTAACACCACGCGTTAATCGCGCTAGGTTTTACAACCAAGATCTAAAAGGAAGGCATTAGCCTTCCTTTTTTTATGCGTAAAAAACGCGATCGTTGGATCGCGTTTTAGTATTAATCGCTAGGTGAAGCTATAAGTGCATCGACATCAAGGTGTTTGATGATTCCAGCGAATACACGCATCCAACGTGACACCCTCACCCCCAAAAATATCCAGCGCACTGCCGATGGTTAGATCGACTTTGCCGTTAGATAGAGTGTGAACCTTTTCTAGATCCGCCAGCGAGCGCGCACCGCCGGCATATGTCATGGGCACTGTTGCGTGTTCGCCGAGTAAGGTGACTAACGCTTCATCGATACCGCCTTGAAGCCCTTCGACATCGGCTGCATGAATCAAAAATTCGTCACAGTGGCTGGCCAGCTGCTCCAGCGTTTCGGCATTGACCGGTGTTTGGGTGACTGTTTGCCAGCGATTGGTAGCGATATACCAGCCGTCATCTGCGCGTCGGCAGCTCAGGTCGAGTACGAGTTTATCTTTCCCGGTGATGGTTTTAATGGCGTCGAGTTTTTCCCAAGAGAATTGATCTCCATCAAAAAGATACGAGGTGACGATCACGTGTGAGGCGCCGGCTTTAAGGTATTTTTCTGCGTTTTCGGGTTTAACGCCGCCGCCAAATTGCAGGCCGTTTGGCCATGCCGACAAAGCCAGTAATGCCTCTTCTTCGTTCCCGGGGCCGAGGGCGATGACGTGGCCGCCGGTGAGTTTGTTGTCGCGGTAGAGGGATGCATACCAAGCCGCATCTTTTTCACTGACAAAGTTGGTTTGGGCACCTTGATCATTAAGGCTGCCACCGACAATTTGTTTTACCTTGCCCTGGTGGAGGTCGATACATGGGCGAAAAGACGTCAAAGCTATTCTCCGGAACGTGTCGTGTTGGCGAAAACGCGATTATACCTGAATTTGGCTGTTACGGATTTACGCTCTGTGTATGGGGCGGTACAACAACGTCAAAGGGGTATTTAGGAGTGATGCCGAAAATAGTCGGGTGATGATATGGAGATTAAGTGTTTGCGGGTATCAATAATAGGGAGCAGAGTAAAATACAGAAAGAGGTGGCTGAAACTGGGAGAGATTTACAGGTTGGTGCGGAGTGATAGAAAGTAAAGCATCCATGCTTTAATACACAATCCTTCGTGTGCCGCGCAGCAAAGATTACGCGGATCGCTATACATTCGCCTACCCCAAATGGGGGGTACATATGCAAAAAGCGCATAAAACCGAGAAATGAATCGCAAAATAATCATGCAGTCGTCAATGAGCGCGTATCAAAGGTAACAAAAAGTTACTTGGTGCTCTATTGAGACTGCTAGTGAATGTCGAAAACCGCTCGTTATTTGTTGTTCGGCGTTGCCCAAAGATCGTACTCATCGGCGTGAGTAATGGTCACATCAACGAAATCACCGGGCTGGGCGTCATGAAAATCGTTGAGGTAAACCATACCATCGATATTAGGGGCATCGGCTGCGGAGCGGGCCACGGCACCGTCATTGTCGACTTCATCAACTAATACAGTCATGGATTTGCCGATTTTTGCCTGCAATTTGTCAGCGCTGATCGCTTGCTGTACCTGCATAAAACGCTCCCAGCGCTCTTGTTGCAGCTCGGGGGCGATGTGGTTGGGCAGTGCATTGGCTTTAGCGCCGTCAACGGGGCTGTATTTGAAACAACCAACCCGGTCGAGCTGTGCTTCTTGGAGCCAATCCAGTAGCAGCTCAAAATCCTGATCGGTTTCGCCTGGGAAACCCACAACAAACGTCGATCGAAGGTTGATGTCTGGCGCGATAGAGCGCCACTTATGAATGCGTTCCAAGGTGTTTTCCGCATGGGCTGGCCGTTTCATCATTTTTAGCACGCTCGGGCTGGCATGTTGAAACGGTATATCCAGATACGGTAGAATCTTGCCTTCGGCCATCAATGGAATAATGTCATCCACGTGTGGGTATGGATATACATAATGCAGGCGCACCCAAGCATCGAGGGTGCTGAGTTGTTCGCACAGTTCTAGCATGCGGGTTTTAACCGGTTTGCCGTCCCAAAAATCCATCCGGTATTTAGTGTCGACACCATAGGCGCTGGTATCTTGCGAAATCACCAGTAATTCACGAGTACCTGCATCAACTAGCCGTTTGGCTTCATCCAATACACTGCCAATAGGGCGGCTGACCAGTTTGCCGCGCATGGCCGGAATAATGCAGAAGGTGCAGGCGTGGTTGCAGCCCTCGGAAATTTTCAGGTAGGAATAATGTCGCGGTGTGAGTTTCACGCCTTGTGGTGGCACTAGATCTGTAAATGGGTTGTGGTCTTTGACCGGGGGTACCCAATTGTGTACTGCCTCCATCACTTCTTCGTAAGCTTGAGGGCCGGTCACGGCCAGAATATCCGGGTTTTGTTCACGAATGACTTCTGCATCGCGCCCCTTGCCCATGCAACCGGTCACGATAACCTTACCGTTTTCGGTCATTGCTTCATTGATGGCATCCAACGATTCTTTCTTGGCATCGTCGATAAATCCACAGGTATTGACCACGACGACATCAGCGTCGTTGTAGGTGTTGACCACATCGTAGCCATCCAGCTTCAGCTGGGTCAGAATGCGTTCGGAGTCGACGAGAGCTTTCGGGCAGCCGAGGCTGACAAAACCGACTTTACCGTTGGAATTTTTATCGTTGGCCATGAACCAATGTGTCTCTTTGCGGGGGTGGTTGAGCGATTAAACCGATCAACAGGCAGAATGGCTTCAGGTATCGATCTGATACTGCCAGTCTGCAAACTGACGGGGTTGCACACGGGGTTACACTGAAATTCGGAACCTGCGTGTACCAACCATGAGACATTTCAAACGGTTGTTTGTTGGGCAGGGCGTTGACTGTGTATTGAGGGTGCCGATTTTAGCCTAAAGCAACGATGAAGACTAATCTCAGCGTCGATCAGATGGCTGCGACGATGTATGGTTTGGTGCGGGGCGAAAAAGCCCCTATCTCCATTGGAGGGTGAACGTGCTCAGTTTCATCCTGTTTTGCGGCAATGCCGCGGCATTCAGCCCGGAAATAGGGGCAAAACGGAGCCGTTAAGTCGACTCCCCGCCGGCGCTTGCATATTAACGTGTGCAGCGCGGCGGTTTTACAGCCTGTTGTTTAAGGCTGTGTTAACACTTACTGTGGTGTTTCTTCACCGTCAGCTTTTTCGGCAACTTCTGCGACAGGCTTTTCAGCTTCTACAGGCTCTTCAGCGTGGACTCCTGCAATGGATAAAAGGCCTGCGAGAATGAGTGCGGCTTGGGTTTTCATGGTTTTCCCCTTGGGATAGGATTTAGGTATTTGTTATTTTTTATTACCTACGACACAGAAGCCGCAACAAGTGTGTTGAGCCAAACCTAACATCCATACTTAGTTTTACCGTGCATACAGAAGGTACCATAAAAACGAAGGTGAAATAGACTGCCGACAAGAACCATTTGTTATTAATTTGTGATATTTATAACGTTGTTCACAAGTTGATCTGTGTGGGTGCGGTATTGGCTATATATTAGTTGTTGAGTGCATTGTTATGGTGCGAAAACGGTAGTTGTCGGGGTAGGGATAGACACTCGGAACATCACCGGCGATGATGTTTTCTTGCAGCTGTTTCCAGTAATCCGCATCGTATAAATCTCGGTGAAATTTCTCAAAACTATGGCGCGCTTTTTTGTGCCCGGATAAAAATATGCGGAACTCCTCCGGAAATATATCCTCGGGTGCGATGGAGTACCATGGCTGATTGCTCATGGCTTGTTCTTCCGTCTTCGGCTCTGGTATTTTGCGGAAGTTACACTCGGTCAACAGGCAGACCTCATCGTAATCATAAAAAACTACGCGGCCGTGGCGCGTCACTCCGAAGTTTTTCAATAGCATATCGCCGGCAAAGATATTCGCCGCAGCCAATTCTTTAATGGCCATGCCATATTCCTGCATGATGCGGTCGGTTTCTGCCTCATCGATCTGGTTCAAATACATATTTAGCGGAATCATTTTGCGTTCGATGTAAACGTGTTTAAGGATGAGTGCGTTACCGCGAGATTCAATCAGTGACGGTACTTCTTTTTCGAGTTCTTGCATCAGTTCGTCTGAGAATTTTCGTCGATCAAAAACCAGATTCGAAAACTCTTGGGTATCTGCCATGCGGCCCACCCGATCCCAACGTTTTACCAGTCTATATTTACTGCGAACCTGCTCGCGCGTCATATCTTTGGGAGGCGTAAATCGTTGTTTGATGATTTTATAAACATAGTCAAACGAGGGCAGCGTAAACACCAGCATAACCATGCCGCGAATGCCGGGGGCTATTTCATATTCGTCGCTAGCTTGTTGAGTATGTGCTACGGCTTTGCGCACGAAGTCGGTTTTTGCATGTTTACCAAAACCGAGTAACGAATAGAGCTCGAACGTTTGTTTGCGCGGCATGATGGTGGATAAAAACTGTACATACAGACCGGGGCTTAGGGCATCCACCATGAAATAGCTTCGGGTAAAACTGAATATGCGGCTCACTAGATCTTCGTCGAACAACACTGTATCGACATAAATGCCGCCTTGTTCGTTGTTCTGAAAAACAACAACAAACGGGCGGATCGCATCACCAATAAAAATACGGCCAACTAAATAGGCCGCCTTGTTGCGGTAAAACAATGAGTCGAGAAATTGTGCCGCTGTTACGCGCTCGCCAGGTGCCAGTCGTTTGATGAGTTCGTAGTGAATGGTATGTACGATATGCCGGGTGTCTCGTTCGATGTTCTCATAGGGCAGTCGGAAACTTAGATCATTGAGTACCTCTCGAACGGAATCCTGTAGGCCTACATTTAACGGGTAATCACGCAAGATTGTCGACATGTCCGGTTCGTTTGTGGGCAGCCCAGGGTTGCTGACAAAGGCAAAGGCGTCACGGATATTTCTGTGATCAAACATCAGGCAATAAACGGAATTGAAAAATGTTTGCAGGATATCTTCGTTGGCATCTCCCGCGCATTTTCGCTGATAGGCGATCTTGGCGTGTCGCCACAAATCAGGACTGTTAACCTCGTCTTGCGCAATCATAGCGATGAGATCGGCCACTGAACGAATGCAACGTTTGTACACATCAAGGCGCGAGTGCATTGCCGTATGCACGGATATCCAGTCAGCGGTTTCGAAGCGGGCTTGGGCACCCAGTGTGATATTTTGAAATTCGCAGAAAAATGCGCCGAAGCCGTTGTATATAGCCTGAGAAATTCTATCGCCAGTGCTTTTGCCCATGTAGCCTCCCCTGAGGTGTGTCGGTATTGGCCATTATGGCAACTAATAAATAGTCAGGATTTATCCGTAAAAATATCAGCGAGGAGATCGATAACATCCGGTTGCAGTGTGGAGATCATGAGCGTATCGACCAGTCCTTTTTGGCCGGCTTCAATCCAAGCTTCAGCGCGCTCGCGGATGCGTTTTTCAGGGCCAACCAATGCCACTTCATCAACTAGCGCGTCGGGAACCGCTTTCACGGCTTCGTCTTTCTTGCCGGCGAGATAGAGTTCTTGCACACGCAATGCCTCTTCTTCATAACCTAAAGTGCTGGCATAGGTTGTGTAGAAATTCTTGCCCTTGGCACCCATGCCACCGATGTAAAGTGCCATGAAGTGTTTGACGGTCATGCGGCACGCATCAACATCATCGCCTAGCACGACACTGAGGCCGGGGACGTTGGCGAAATTCGCCAGCGTTTTGCCTTCTAGTCCGCGATCGAAACCTTTTTGATAATGGGGCAGAAGGGTTGTTTCGAATTTTTCCGGGCTCATCCAGATCGGAAATACGCCGTCGGCGACTTCGGCGGCGCAAGCCAATCCGGCTGGCGTAATTGATGCGGTATAGATCGGAATCTCAGTATCAGCTTGCAAGATAGATTTCAGGGGTTTCCCCAAGCCTGTGGCGCCTTCAATGCGGGTGGGTAGCTGGTAAACCTCACCATCAAAAGTTACCGGGCCTTCACGCGCCATGATCTCCCGCATAATTTGGATATATTCGCGGGTACGCGTCACGGGTTTGTTATAGGGAATACCGTGCCAACCTTCGACAACTTGCGGGCCTGATGCCCCAAGACCAGCAATAAAGCGGCCACCGGAAAGCTGCGAAAGGGTCATGGCCGTCATTGCCGCCATTGCGGGTGTGCGTGCGGGAATCTGCATGATACAGGTACCAACACGAATGCGCGTCGTGTGTGCCAGAATCCAGGTTGCCGGTGTCACTGCATCGCTGCCATAGGCTTCGGCCGTCCAGACGGAATCGTACCCGAGTGACTCGGCATGGCGAATCAGATCGATCGGGATATTCAGTGTTTTGCCAGAGTAACCGAGCATCAAACCGAGTTTAACCATGGTGGATCCTTGAGAGTATCATTGATGATGTTGATTCAGCGTGCCATTGGCACAGAGCGTTAGCATTGGCTGGGTATAATGGAGTTTCCGTCTGTGGCAAACCATAAACGGCTTGCTGCTGCACCGATGTACTGCTCTTTTTAACTAGCGGCTCTGTATGGTCGAATACATTGCGAGCTACATAGTCAAAACATAGTCAAGAAAGCAGTTACTTGTTCAGCGCACGCAGCATCCAAGCAGCTTTTTCATGGATTCCCATACGATCAGATGCCAACGACAATGTTGATTCATCGTCTTCTTCAGAAGCAACCTTGAGAACTTTGCGGCAGGTTTTTACCACCTGTTCATTGCCAACGGTCAGCAGGTCAATCATGTCTTTGGCGGACGGATAGCCTTCGGTGTCTTTGATGTTGGTGAGCTTGGCAAAGGATTTGTAGGTGCCAGGGGCGGGTTCGTCCAGCGTGCGGATGCGTTCTGCGATGTCGTCGACCGCAAGCCAGAGCTCGTTGTATTGCTCTTCGAACATCAAGTGCAATTCACGAAAGCGCGGCCCTGTTACGTTCCAATGGAAATTATGGGTTTGCAGATAAAGTGTGTAGGTGTCGGCGAGTAAAACTTTGAGAGCTTCGGTAATCGCCTTACGGCCTTTTTTGCTGATGCCGATATTAATTTGTGTCATGCAGTACCTCGTCTGTCGGTGCGGAATCCTAGTTGTTCACGTTTTTTCGACTAGTAATCACGCAGATGATTCGAGTGTGCAGGCAGGTTTTGATGAATTCTTGCGGTGTTATCGGGGTGGCAGAGAGGGTGAAAGTCAGCGGGTAGAACGGAAATTGAAAAGCGATATCGCTAGATAAAGGCGGCATTTGTTATTGAAAGCAGGCATGGCATATACCGAGCCTGCTTTCAGCATAGAAATTAACTCAATGCTGCGAGAATGGCTTCAGCCGTTGATTTTTCCAAGCCTTTTTCGTCGATCGCTAGGTGTTCTACCTGGCCATTATCAACAATCATGGCATACCGCTTTGAGCGGGTACCCATACCAAATCCACTGCCGTCGAGTGTTAAGCCCAGTGCTTGAGCAAAGGTTGCGTTGCCGTCAGCCAGCATAGTGATGTGCTCAGCATTGGAGGCTTTGCCCCAAGCGTCCATGACAAATACATCGTTTACCGAGGTACAAACAACGGTATCAACACCTTTTGCTTTGATGTCGTCAACACTCACGACAAAGCCTGGCAGGTGAGCGGCTGAGCAGGTCGGTGTAAATGCACCGGGTACGGCGAAAATAACGACTTTTTTACCGTCGAATAATTCGGCAGATGTGACTTCTTTTGGGCCGTCTGCGGTCATGGTTTTGAACGTGGCGCTAGGGATACGGTCGCCGACTTGAATACTCATAGGGGAATCCTTAATTTAGGTTGGTGGTAACTAGCGATAAGAAGAAGCCGTCAATATAGATCGATTGCTGTTACCGAGACAATGGTTTGCACAATATGTTTTACGTTCGCCGCTCAGTCGTCGTTATGTCAGCGGGAGTGACCGCATAGTTTCTTGTAACGAGGTCCGGTATTTGATGGCAGTTGGAGTATGTCGCTGGGTGTTACGTCGATATCGATGTTGTCTGAGAAACTTCAATTGAAACCGATTCGAGAACGCGCGAAACCTTTTCTTATGGCTCGGAGTCACAGAAATCACGAAGCTTCAGAGCAAAAAAGGCGCTTTTGAGCGTGTTCTGGTGTGCTGTACTTGCTTTGCACTGCCAACCTTTCTAACATGTGCCGTTTTGTTTCTTTTACCCAAGCCCGGTTCGATCGGGTGAAATCCGTGAGGACATCATGATGAACGCAGCAGCTGATGCGCAAACCCTTCCGTTGATTATGACGCAGGCCGCCGTTACCTATGGCGATAAAGTGGCTATAAAGGAAGGTGATAACGAAATCACCTATGCGCAACTCAATGATCTGCGTTGGCAAGCAGCCAAGGCCTTCGTGGCTTCTGGCATCGAAAAAGGCGACCGTATCGCTGTGTGGGCACCGAACGTAAGCCCTTGGATTATCGCAAGCCTTGGCCTTGAAAGTATTGGCGCGGTTTTAGTGCCTCTGAACACACGGATGAAAGGCTCGGAAGCGGCAGATCTGATCAATCGCAGTGGCGCTAAAATGGTATTTACTCTTGATACCTTCCAGTCGGGCCCTAAATCGGTGATCAACTATCTCGATATGCTTAAACAGCAAGATCTGCCGGGTTGTAAAGAAATCGTATTGTTTGAAAATGCAGCTGATGGCGCAACGTCATGGGATGCATTTCTGACTCGCGGCGATAATGTTGAGCAAAGCGCCGTTGAAGCCATGGCGGCGAGTGTATCTCCAGACGATACCATGGATATGCTGTTTACATCTGGCACCACGGGTAAGCCGAAGGGCGTCATGTGTGCACACGGTCAGAATATTCGAACCATCACAACTTGGGCAGATACCAATGGCCTGAATGACAGTGATAACTATCTGATCATTAATCCGTTTTTCCATAGTTTTGGTTACAAAGCCGGTTGGTTGGCTGCCATTATTAAAGGCGCGCGGATGTTTCCGGTACTGACATTTGATCTGGATGCCGTTTTACAGCAGATTCATGATGATCAAATCACCATGCTGCCTGGGCCACCAACCATTTATCAATCGATCCTTGCGCACCCGCGTCGTGCAGAATACGACCTATCGAGCCTACGCCTGGCAGTAACCGGTGCCGCACCGGTGCCGGTTGAGCTGGTTAATCGCATGCGTAATGAGCTGAATTTCGAAACCGTGGTCACTGCCTATGGCCTTACTGAGACGTGCGGGTTTGTATCGATCTGCCGTCCAGACGACCCAGCGGAAATCATTTCCGGATCTTCTGGCCGTGCGATGGATGGTATCGAAGTAAAAATCGTCGATGGTCAAGGCGATAACATGCCAGAAGGTGAAGCCGGTGAAATCTGGGTTCGCGGCTACAACGTCATGAAAGGCTATTTTGACAACGATCAAGCAACGGAAGAAACCATCACCGCTGACGGTTGGCTGAAAACCGGCGATGTCGGCACGATGGATGCTAACGGTTACATTGATATTACGGATCGCATGAAAGATATGTACATTTCTGGCGGCTTTAATGTGTATCCGGCAGAGATTGAGAGCGCTATTTGTAATATCGACGGTGTTGTTCAGGCGGCGGTTGTGGGGGTTGCTGATGAACGCATGGGCGAAGTGGGCAAAGTATTTGTGGTGAAAAAAGCCGATAGCACGTTAACCGAGCAAGATGTTGTCGGTTACTGCAAAACAAATATCGCCAACTACAAGGTACCGCGGTTTGTTGAATTCTTGGATGCCATGCCAATGAATGCATCCGGTAAAATCCTAAAAACGGAATTACGCAGCGCTTAATTTCGCGATAATCCGCGAAATTACAGTAATAAGTATTTAGTATTTGACATGCTTGAGAGCCGACACTGACGTCGGCTTTTTTTATGCCCTCAATTTTGTCATGATGGCAGCCCTACAATTCACTGAGCAGAAATTGAATCATGAGTAAATCTGTTTTGCTAACGGGCGCGTTTGGCAACCTGGGATGTTATGTACTTGATGCCCTGTTGAAGAAAGGTTATCAGGTCACTTGTTTCGATCTGGCCTCGAAACCGGCGCAGGAAGCCGCTAAACGTTTTGAAGGGCATGTTGAGGAGATTGTCTGGGGAGATATTCGTGATCAGGCACTGATGGCATCTTTGCTGGTGAAAAAGGATGCGGTGATTCACTTGGCTGCACTGATTCCACCAGCCACGGATGATATGCCGAAACTGGCCTGGGAAGTAAACGTAGATGCCACTAAACAGTTGCTGGAAGCCATTCAAAAGCTTAATACTTCTCCGGTGTTTATCTTCACTTCCTCATTCACCGTTTTTGGTGAACAGACTGTCGATTCAACAGTGAAAAAAGCGTCCGACCCTGTTGCGCCGATGGACAACTACACAGAACAGAAAGTCGCTTGTGAGGCCGCTATTGTTGAGCACACCAAGCCTTGGATGATCTTCCGTGTGGGTGTATCGATTGATGCTGATATCAAAATTGCAGATAAGCGTCTAGTGCGTCAGATGTTTGATACCCGTGCGGATAACTGCCTTGAATATATTCACCCGCGTGACGTAGCACTGGCGTTGGCCAATGGCGTTGAACGTGAAGAAGCTTGGCATCGTATTCACTTGGGCGGTGGCGGTAAAAGCTGTCAGGTTCGTCAGCGTGATCTGGTTGCGACCATCATGGGAGCGGCGGGGTTTACTTTCGCCGATAGTGAAATGGGTAAATCCAACTACTACACGCATTGGATGGATACTGAATTATCGCAAGAGATCCTCGAATTTCAGACCACTAGCTGGGCCGATTTCGAAGCCGATATTCAGCATAAATTCCGTTTCATCAAACCCTTTGTGAAGCCGATTCAGTGGATTGCTAAGCCGGCGTTCCGCGCATTTTTCGGCATTCCTAATTACGCCAAGCGTTAACCCTACTGTTTATGATGGCTCCCTGTTTTCGCAGGGATGGCTTCGAGAGCTGCTCACTGAAAGGTGAGCAGCGTCTGTTGATTGTCCTTTCTTTATTTCTTATCAATGTGCTTTGTCTAACGTACTTTTTAGCTGTTTTTGTTGGTGCGATGTCAACATGCCTCCAAACCTAACTGCGTCTCTGATCGAAATATTTACCCAACACAGTCATGCTGTTAAGGTCGATGTTTTGCCTGTGGTTTACGAATAATGAAAGTTGCACTGAATATCTTAGTGGCCTTTGTTTTGATGTACTGGCCGATTGTTCTGATGATGTCGCCAATGATGTTTGATGCACCGGGCTCTCAGAATAAAAGAGATGTTGTACTCAGCGTTACTCTTGTTCTTTGTTATCCGATTATTATTTTTGCGCTCTATTGGTTATTTGGCTTACATTTTTTTGGTGTGGCGCCAGGCAAAGCACTGCTGGTTGTGAGTGTGGTCGTCATCAGCGCGATTCTGTTTTTTGGTTACGGTAAATTGCTGATGTATAGCTTTCGAGGCATTGCAACCAGCGGTTACTCAATCGCCAAGGGGCAAGTGTATTTTGATGGCCTGGCTATCGACGCCGATGCTGACAGCTTTAAGCCGCTGGTTCAGGGAGATTCAGATCGGTTTGCGTATGCTGCTGATAAAAATCATGTTTTCTATGCGGGTAAGGCACTTGAGATTGAAGATCCGACGGCGTTTTGGCCATTAAACGATGATGATCAAACGGCCGATGGGTATCTCGCAGGGAGTGATGAGTATTGGACGGACGGAACGTCAGTGTTTCTCGCAGGCATTGCCTTGGAAGGTGCAACTCCCCATGGCTTTAGCGTTGCAGACGATATTTTCTCCGGCCCGTTTGCGTATTGGCACTCAGAGAGCGCATCTTATGTGTATTTCGCGGGAGAGATTTTGCCGGGTGTTGATGCTAATACGCATCAAGTATTGCACGGCCATATCAGTAAAGACGCGCAACATATCTATAATGGCGCTGAGCTCGTACTGCCCGAGGCTGATGCGATGTCTTTTTCGTTATTAGAGAATGATGCAACGATCGGTATTGATGATCAGGCCGTTTACAATGTGCTGTATCGACATTCGGGCAAAATTGACGGCGCTGATCCAGCCTCCATCGTTGCCCTTGATCGGGGTTATTTAAAAGACGCCAAGCGCGTTTACTATCGCCAGCAATGGGATCCGGTCGAGGTGTTAATGGGTGCAGATCCACAAACCTTTGAGGTTACAGGTTGGGTTGAAGCAACAGACTCTGAGGCGCGTGGTGCCAATAACCTCTACCGTGATGGTAAAGTCGTTGGGCCAAGCGCGCCCGACAAATGAGCCGGCCATGCTTGGTTGTGAAAATTATGAGCGACGAAATACCACGATATCTCTGATGATCGCTTCGCTCATGCGATGCGGGGCTGCAAATGGCTCTGCGTGAAGGCCGCGAGCAGCAAAACATTCTATCAATTTGGCGCGTTTAGGTTGGTAACTGTTAAATGCCAACACAATTGCACCGTCAGGTTTCAGGCAGTTGGCCCAGCCGTCTGCACATTCTTCTAACACGGCCAGTGGGTTGCGAGTGTTTGCGGTTGTGAAATGTTGAACCCCATAGGGAAGATCGCTGATGATGAGGTTGAATTTTTCGTCTTTCAATAGTTCGGCAGCTTCCCTTGCATCGCCATGGATCACGCGCATGCCAGCGTCTTCTGCCTGAAAGTCGAGGAACTTACCTTTGCCTTGTTTATTTGCCTTGCCCACAAAACCTGTTTGTAGCTGGTGTTTCTGGCGGTGCAGTTTGGTCCACTTTTTCAGCGACTGCTGCAGGTCTTGTAAGGCTTTTGGATCTTGCTCTATACCTTTTGAGCGCATGCCATAACGCATCCCCCATAACAGTGTTGTTGCGCGACCACACATAGGGTCGAGCAATTTAAGTGTCTCAGGGGCACTATCTGGCATATGCGCAAGCCCGATATTCAGTAACAACTGCGTTAACATTTCATTGGTTTTGCCTTTGTATTTGGCACCAACGACAAAATCTTCATGCAAGCGAAACCCGGCATCACTTGCGAGGGGCTGAAATCCGCCATCACATCGTTCGAATATACCTTGAGCAAAAGATAGGCGCATGGCTTGTTGAATACTATCGTCACTCAGCGTTGCGTCGAGAAAGTCGAGTGTACCTATCCGTTGATGAGTAAAGGCTGTATCTGTGAAGATGGCGTCACACTCGGCTTGAGCGACAGTCAGGTAGTCGGCGAAATATGCGCTTTTAGCCAGGGGAGAAATCAGCAGGGATATGTCTTTCATGGTTTTGTCGTCAGAGGTGTTGAACGCTCATTATACGACGTAGCAGGAGGACATAAAAAGCCCCGTATAAAACGGGGCTTAGGTTATTGAAACGATGGTGGGTACGTTGTGATCAGGCGATATGCGCGTAGTTGATCAGGAAATCCATATTGTGCTCAACCAATGCGGCAATGGTCAGTGCCGGGTTAGCGCAGCCTGCAGAACCATGCAGTAGCGAACCGTCGGCGACGATTAATCCGCGGTAGCCTTTGACACGGCCGAAGCGATCGGTGGCTTTACCGATCGGCATACCGCCCAGTGGGTGATAGGTCGTATCAATTGTAGGTAGCGGAATCTGTTGGCCGCCCACGGTCGCGTTGACTTTGTCCATCACCAAACGGCCAGCTTCGATGGATTGCGTTTCCGCATCTTCGGGCCAGAGAATCTGTAGCTCGTCGGTCTTAACCTTGTAGCGTAGACGCCCAAGTCGATCAGGAACGGTCATGATTAAGTGGTTTAGGCCGCTGAATGGGAACAAACCCGGGCCAGGTGCATGCTGTACAGTAACTGGTTTGATCGGGTTGTCGAGATCGAACACAGTCATACTGATCGGGCCACCTTGATCGCCAATGTTATCTTGCTCTGCTGTCGCACGAAGATAGAGTTTATCGCCGTTGTTGCCCCATTTTTTGCCAACCCAACGGTTCAGGCGCCAGAGGCTGCCGGTGCGTTTTGCTTTGAGCATTAGCTTGGTAGTATTCATAGAGCCTGCTGCCATGATGACCAAGTCAGATTGCAGTGTTTCGGTATCGATCACATTGCCTTCGTCATCCAACTTTTCAACATGCACACAATAGCCGCCGCGATAATCTTCTTCGATATTAGCGACCTGATGGAGTGCGCGGATTTCGCATTTTCCGGTTTCTTGCGCGTATTTCAGGTAGTTTTTGCCGAGGGTATTTTTGGCGTTAGAATTACACAGGTTGAACTCGCCGATAGTAGCAGCGGGTATTTCTTCACCGGTTAGTTCTTTGCGCACGATATCCCAGTCAAAACCGGTAAAACCGCGTTCAACGTCAAAGCCGCTGGCTTCCATATTGCTGGTGTAATTGCGCATCGCGGTGTATGGCGAGCTCGCCAGAATATCATCGGGAATTTGCCCTGCATTCATCATCTGACGTACAAGCGGATAATAGTACTGGTCAAATAAGTCGTAGTTAACAAAGCGTGGAAAGGCGTCTTCGAATGGTTTTTGTTTAGGTTGCAGCAATGACCCGCCATAAACCAATGAACCACCACCAACACCGGCGCCCACGAGTGTAGCGATACGTTCACTTTCAAATCGCTCAATCAAGCCGGTGTATTTTGGCAATGGTGTGCCGGTATTGGGATCAATGCCTTGTAGCCAGCTGGTGCGTGCATCCGGTTGTTTAATTGTAGGGAAGATGCCGGGGAATGGATTATCACTTTCGTTTTCCCAGAATCGGCCGCGTTCGAGAACTAAGGTCTCGACGCCTTTTTCGGCCAGTCGCAGAGCGGAAACTGCGCCGCCAAAACCACTGCCGATAATAATGGCTTTGCGTGGACGACGACGATGAGCCAGTGCCGGGGCAGCACCTGCTGCCGCGGTTGTTACTGCGCCGGCTTTGATAAAGCTACGGCGAGAGATTTTATTATTGTCCATTCTATACACCCTGTAATTGTCTGAAATTAGCAAATCAATCGAATGGGGCTCTCAGCACCATCGTCAAGGTTCTATGAGACTATATAATAGTGTTAGGTATGTACCAATGGGTTGAGCGTAGAGATTTTTTATTTTCTGAAGAAAGAATATAAAGCTAAAGAAAATGCGGAAAGTGGAATAAGAAAGCGCACAATTTGAGGCACTTTCTTGGTGATTATATCCCGTTTCTCATGCAAACGGATGAATAACTAACATTGATTTTATGATTTATGAGGATTTATCTTAATCGTTAGTATTTTTTAGCATCTGTCGAGCATAAGCTTCGAATTTAGGGTCGAGCAAGCGCACATCGACATCAATTTCTGCCTGCAGGGTTTTCAAAATAGTTTGCATCACAGTGATGCGTGCGTGCTTTTTGTTGTTTGCTGGTATCACATGCCAGGGGGCATATTCGGTAGATGTCAGTTTTAACATGTCTTCGAATGCCAGTATGTACTCATCCCAAAAGGCACGAGAATCGATATCCGCGCGGGTGATTTTCCAGCGCTTTTCGGGGTTATCTAAGCGTTTGATAAAACGTTTTCTCTGTTCGTCTTTCTCAATAAACAGGAAAAATTTCAAAAATATAATGCCGTCGGCTGTCAACATCCGTTCGAAGTGATTTAACTCATTATAAGCGCGTTCCCAATCCGGCTTGGGGGTGAGGCCTTCGACGCGTTCAACCAATACACGCCCATACCAAGAGCGATCAAAGATGGTGATGTTGCCTTTCGATGGCAGCTTCTCCATAAAACGTTGTAAGTAGTGTTTGTTAAGCTCTGTTGGTGTCGGTGCGCGGATGGCATTGACTCGGTAATGGTGTGGATCCATGTAATTAACGATACGATCGATGGTGCCGCCTTTACCTGCAGCATCGATACCTTCGAATAAGATAATGACACGTCTATTGCTTTGAACAACGCCATGTTGCGCATGCATGAGTGCTAATTGAAGGTCGGTCAACTGTTCGTCATAGTCTTGCTGGTCGAGTTTTGGGAATTCCATGGATTCGAGTTTCATCATCGGGCTCGCTGTGACAATCGTTGTTCCAGTATAAGTGGCGTTGACTAGGTGTCACAACGATTGTGTATTGAATCCATACTTAGGATGATTTTCACCGCCGGTTTGCTGTACGCTTGCGTTACCGATCTCATCTATGGGGTCTGAACCGAATCAGGAATTCTTCATGCCCAATTCAACCGCTGTGTTCACTCGCGGATCCATCATGAGCCATATTCTGGTCATGGCCAGTACCAATGCCTTGGGATTGTTGTCGTTGTTTCTTGTCGACCTAGTGGATATGTACTTTTTGAGCCTGCTCGGGCAAGAAACGCTGGCGGCGGCGGTAGGCTTTGCCGGCACCTTGTTGTTCTTCCTCACGGCGCTATCGATTGGTCTGCAGATTGGTGTTAGCGCCTTGGTCGCTCGTGCCGAAGGGCGACGGGATCGCGAGAGCGCCCGAATCATATGTGCTAATGGCGTGTTGCTGTCGTTTGTTACTGCGTTGGTGGTGAGCATGGGCGCTTTTATTTATGTGAAACCGCTATTGATGTTTCTCGGAGCAAAAGGCCAAACGCTGAGTTATGCGCTCGAATTTTCGGTGATATTGTTGCCCAGTACGGCGGTACTGTCTGTTGCCATGGTGCTGGCTGCAGTGCTTCGTGCACTGGGTAATGCGCGTTACTCAACATTGGCGATTGTCGCCGGTAGTGCCGTTAACGCAGTACTAGACCCCTTGTTTATCTTTGTTTTTGGTTGGGGAATCGAAGGTGCAGCAGCAGCCTCTGTGGCTGCCCGATTTTCAATTCTAATCATTGCCGTGGTCGCGTTACAGCGTCGGTATCAATTTTTACAGTGGCCGGATTTATCGCGTTTCAAGGCTGATGTTACCGCTATTGGCGCAGTTGCTGGCCCCGCTGTTTTAACCAACCTGGCAACGCCAATTGGTAGTACTTATGTTATGAAGGAAGTCGCAAGCTTTGGTACGGACGCTGTTGCCGCCGCCGCAATTATTGGGCGGATTGTTCCTGTGGCATTTGCCGGGTTGTTTGCGTTATCCGGCGCTATTGGGCCGATTGTTGCGCAAAATGCCAGCGCGATGCGAATCGAGCGTGTCAAATCGACGTTTTCCGGTGCCGGTATCGTTACGGTGGGTTATTGCCTGGTTATTTGGGGGGCACTCACGTTTTTGCATGAGCCGCTCAACAGTTTGTTCAGTGCGAGCCCGCAAGCGGCAGAATTGATTACTCAATTCTGTTTATATCTGAGCCCTTTGTATGTATTCAGTGGCCTTCTCTTTATTGCCAATGCGTGTTTCAACAACCTGCACAAAGCGTATATCGCGACACTGTTTAATTTTTCCCGCGCCTTGTTGGGAACTATCCCATTGGTATTCTTATTGGCCCCTAAATATGGTGCTATTGGTGTTCTTGCCGGAGAACTTCTTGGCAGTGTTATCTTTGGCACACTGGCATTTATCGTGCTGTGGGTCAGGAGCCCGGGCTGGATTGAAGTACCCAGTGATGCGGCAACGGATGTGGGATCAGCGCCTGTGAATCCGCTGAGTTCACAGCAATGCCAGCTCGGACAGGAATGTGAGGTCCTGCCTAGCAACGATGCGGTGGGTGAAACGCCGGTGAAGTAGGTCGTGGTGGGTGTTCCATTTAGCTTTGACAGCAAACGCAATGGCGGGGAGTTGATGTTGATTGGGGTGTGATTGCTTGTCGAGCAGGCAGAAAAAAGGCCCAGTGAAGGGCCTTTACCATGACATGAATAGACGAAGCGCTATTAGTCTTTGATGATGAACAGTACGGTGACTGATTCGTCAACGATACTCGAATTTACATACCCGATGGCATTCTTGCGGTTGGCAACTTCATGCAGAATTTGCTCTTCAGTGTCCAAAGTACGCGGTGGCTTGCCTTTGGATGAAAACAGCATTCGCGCCCAATAGGCGTTTAATGTTGAGGGTGTTTTACGCAGCACTCGGTCGACAAAAACGTTCCAGTCCTTACTCGTAGGCGGTAAATCATAAGCACGAATCTCTTCACCATCGTTAAAGCTTTTTAGCTTGCCGAGGTAGGCGCTACGAACTTGTTTTTCGTCCAAACGGGATACATTCGCTGGGTTCTTGATAACCGCAATATCAGCATATGCCGGCGCAATTAGCGTGCCCAGGACTAGGCAGATAAGCCAGTGTTTCATTAGTGATAATTTCACGCGCATGCCTCCTTAAAATACCAAATCGAGGCTGAAGCGAACAGCCTGCGGGTATACGGTGAATTTTTCTGTACCAAGCTCATTGTACTTCTGACGATCTTGCACAACATATTCAAACTTGGTTGCTGCCATCGGGTGGAAGTCCCACCGCGCGCCCAAAGTATAGGTATTTTCTTGTTTGAAACCGCTTTTACCCAGTGCATTGATGCCAATACCAGTGCCAGCAACACCAGATGACAACTGTTGTTTGATATTGTCGTCAACCGGTAAGTTATCGATAATACCCTGCGCCGATGCAGTAGCTTCGGAGTAAAGTGCAGCTGTTTTGTCTTCTGCCTTGTCGTCGTTATTGCTGTACGTAAAGCTCAAAGTAACATTCGCGGGTAGTCGGTAACCTGCTGTGAGGTAGAATGCGTTAACATCGCTGTAGACCGGTGCATCTTCGGTTCTAACAATGGTTGTTTCGCCAATGAAGAAGTAATCTCCAAAATCGAGATTGGCACCAATAGACGCAAAGTGGATTGTTCGATCTTCCATACTCACGCGATCTTGAACGTCACCTAGATCGACGCCTGCGGGTGCTAGTGCTGTAGCAACGCCGTTAACGCCGGCGTTAAGAAGGTCGAGTTGGGGTGTTTTAACCGAGCCCTTGCCTCCGTAGTACACCGCACGTAGATTCAACCATTCCCATTCAACATCCCATGCAAAACCAAAGGAGTTGTCGACAGTAAACGATGCGCCGTCTCCCAGCTCGGGGATGTCTTGTTGAGCACGACCAGCCCAAATAGTTAGATCTGAATACCAGTCGTTGCCCATAGAGGTCACCCAATTAAACTGGATGCCATCATTTGCTCTGAGTGGATCAAGACCGTATACCGCTGGTGGTGGTGCAATCCATTGGTAGGCATAGCCAACATCCAATACATCGGAATACATATATAACGGAATACGGGTTTTACCGAAAGACATGTTGATTTCAGGTGTGAAGCTATAGCGAACATATAGCCAGTCGACCATCGGGGAGTAGTCGGTGCGGCCGTAGCTTACGAACTGAGCGGCGAAGTCGAGATTGTGTTTAAGGTCAACATCGAGACGTAAGCCGATTTTGTTGAATTGTGAGAGTTCCCAATTGTCTTGCGGGACATCCCAAACCTCGCCATCGTTTTTACCTGTGATTGTTTTCGCGGCTTGCACAGTGGCAAAGCCGGAGAATGCGTATTCCATACCGTCATCATCAGCATGCGCCGTATAGCCAATGGCGCTGCTGCATATTAAGCACGAATACGCCAATCGTTTGATTAGATTGTCGATACTCATTGTTCCTTTACTGCATAGTTAATATGTTAGGTCGCGGAATCTATCACAGTGAATTCTTTCGGGCTAGTTGCTGTCGCAAAAATCCGAGCCCGTTTGTCGTTATTATTCAAACTTCTAAAAAAAATTTGCTTTTTAAACCTAGTCACCTCTTAGTTTGAGCGTTTTTTGATTGCTGACTCCAGACTCGATTAAAAAGCTGTTATTAAGGGCTAGTGGTAATAGTATTTTTACCTAATCGAAGACTAGAAGATACCGAATGGGCCTCCTGAGAAAAGTGGAGAAAGATGCTGAGAGGGAACCAACAGAGGTCAAGTATCTCCAAATGAGAGATGCTTTTGATTCAGATTGTGAATGTGCAATGGCTTACTGACGGTTAGCTCGCTGTTGCCTCACTAAGGTTTTTTTGCAATATGAAAGTCTGGTTTTATCGAATCTTTGTGAAACTGATTAGCGGCTTGGCATGGCTCGGCAAAGCTGATAAATCCGTGAGTCGAACAACGGCTTCTATTCCGATTAAACACAATCAGCTGAAGGCGTATATCTATCGACCTGAAATCGATGCGCCTACCAATGGTTATGGTGTTGTGCTGTATTTTCATGGTGGCGGAATGGTGCTTAACGATATTGATGTGTACGACCCGTTGTGTCGGGATCTCTGTCGTCATAGTGGGCAGGTTGTCATCAGTGTTAACTATCGGCGTGCGCCGGAGCATCCGTTTCCTGCGGCACCGGAGGATGCCATCGCGTCGTACCTGTGGTTAGTCAGTAATGCCGCATCACTGGGTTGCGATATTCACAATATTACGCTTGCTGGTGATAGCACTGGCGCAAATTTAGCCTGTGTTACTAGTCTGTGCGCAAGACTGACAACGCCGTCGTTGATAAGACGGCAGCTGCTGATCTACCCGGTTACTGATCATTATGTGAGAAACAGTGATTCGTATGCGGAGGTTAATCCGTGGTTTGGTTTGAATCGCAAGACGATGATGTGGTTTTGGGATACCTACTACAAAAACAGCCCATTGTTAAAACCGGGGCAAGTTCGCCATGAGCTATCCACCCCCGCGGCGGTTGATGACTTATCAGGTTTGCCTGAAACACTTTTGATTACCGCTAAATTTGACCCGCTGCGTGACGAAGGTGTGGAATTTGTGCATCAACTGCAACAGGCGGGTGTTGTTGTCACCCACAGCATGTACGACGCGAAACATGGCTTTGTCGGAACAGATGGGCCAACGGCTAATCATCAAAAAGCCATGGCTGAAATCGGCCAATGGTTGAGCCCGGGTATTGTTGCCGACATTTCAAACGCGTCGATTCACGCCAACCCTGCAAATTGAAAGTTTGTTGTGTGTCGAGCCACATCTAACGTGCTGCTGCGCGACCCTTTAATTCACACCTCGAATTCTGCCATACTGACCGCACCTCTATCTTTAAGTGTTGAAAGGCGCGGCAATGAAACTGGGAACCCCTGTTACCGACTGGAAACCCCTGGCAGATTTCTATCCGGAACCTCTGATGGGCAGTTATTGTACGGTTGCTACCTACAAAGAAGACCTGCATTTGTCAGACCTACTTGCCAATGTCGATATTGCGGATGAAAACCTATGGCGTTATATGCCCTACGGATCTTTTGATAGTGCCGCTTCGTTTAGGCAATGTTTGGCGAAAATAAGCGCGACAGAAAATATTCGATTGATGGCAATTTCTGACGCTAAAACCGGCCAAGCAATCGGTTTTGCGGCGTATCTATCCATAGAGTTGGTTCGTGGCAGCGTTGAAGTCGGTCATGTGCTTTTTTCTGGCGCGCTGAAAAAGACCCGTATCGCGACCGAAGCTATGTACTTGATGATGAATGCCGCGTTTAACCATGGCTTTCGACGTTACGAATGGAAGTGCAATAACTTGAACGAAGCGTCTAAGTCGGCAGCCTGCCGATTTGGGTTTCAGGCAGAAGGTGTCTTTCGGAATTGGGCGGTGATCAAAGGGTATAATCGAGATACCGCCTGGTTCTCCGTGATTGAAGACGACTGGCCGACACTGCGCAAGGCGTTTCAAGCATGGTTAAATGATAATAATTTTGATGCCGCCGGCCAGCAACGGCAAAAGCTACAAGCCTTTCGCACAGTGATTTGAGGATTGCTGCAGGCGGCGATGCTCGCCGTTGCTGCTGCTTTGCTACTTGAATGGGCTGTCAGTGATACGGTTGTCAGGGATGTCTGATACGGTCAGTACAGCGGGTGTTGTTCCCGTGTTTTCAACCCAATGACTAACCCCTTTGTTTTCGCGAATGATATCGCCGGTGTGGTGAACAATCGGGACTTTGCAGTTCGGCGTATGTTCGATGAGCTCACCTTGGGTGACTATGGCGATTGCCGGGCGATCATCATGGGAGTGCAAAGGTACATAACCGCCGGGTTGGAACGTAATCGTCCGCAGGCGAAGGTCACGGTTTTGCAAGTGAGGTGCTTCTTTCCCCAGATCCAACTGAGCTAACACATCAACTTTAATATCCTTGCCAGTGGTGGGGGCATCACGCATTGAGTGAGGGCCGCGTTCAGCCGCTGGGCACTCCGCGGCTGTAGTATTTGCCGACAAACTCAGTAGCCCAATCACAGCGGTGACGGCCATGGTGCTGGTTAAGTAGTTTTGAGCGCGTTTTGAATACGTCATACCAGGTTATTCTCCGGGTCGGTAATAGGGTCGTTGCTGTGATGTTGTTCAGTATGCGATCTCCATTAGATGGCTCCCGTTAGAAGAGCCCCGTAACAAGAGCGCAAGATACAGAACCGCTGTGCGACGTTTAAAAATAGCGCCGTACGGGATCAGATAGTCACAATTCCGATCTCTGTAACCATAGACCGTCACAGCTTGCTACGTTGCGTGATCGCAGTTAAAGACCAGACTGACGGGGCGATATACCGAAGCGACGGCTAACAGGTATGTCGTTATTAATCGCTATTTGGACGCTGGGTGACGATACTAAGTGGCAAGGTAGCATTGCCGTTTCGATAGTTGTTTTTGGTCGTCTATCGTCGATGGCGTACTGATGGATCCATCGATACCTTTGTGTATTTCCAGGCACGCTCTGACTCTACTTCTATCGAATGTCTACACTGATTACCAAGACATAACGATTATGAAACGGTCGAAACCGCGGAAGGAAGTGCTATGGATCAGCTCTATTATCTGCTTTGCGGCGCATTTGCCGGCAGTATGGCCGGGTTGTTTGGTGTTGGGGGCGGCCTCGTTGTGGTGCCGGTATTGTTATTCGTATTTGATCGATTAGGCATGCCGCATGACCATTTAACTCAGATGGCGGTGGGTACCTCGCTGGCGGTGATGTTTTTTACCTGTTTGAGCTCCGTCTACAGTCATCATCAGCGTGGTGCGGTGCTTTGGCCCGTTGTTGGCAGGTTGAGTATCGGTATTGCGTTTGGGGCGGTATTTGGTGCTTGGATTGATGATCATATCAGTGGCGAGCTGGTACAAATTCTACTCGGAATTTTTGTCGTTATTGCTGAGGCGCGCTTGCTGTTGAAGTTAACCCCGAAACCAGAACATCAACTGCCCGGCGTATTGCCTTTGATGCTTGCCGGTTTTGTCATCGGCACAGTGTCGGGTATTTTTGGTATTGGTGCGGGTATTATTACGGTGCCTTTTCTTATTTGGCATCAAGTACGTATGCAAAGTGCCGTTGCTTGCGCTGCTGCTTGTGCAATACCGGCTGCGATATTCGGAGCGGGTGGGTTTATCTGGACGGGAATGAAATACTCAGATCAATTGCCTGAGTGGTCGTTCGGTTTTGTTTATTTGCCTGCTCTGATGTATATCGTTATTGCTAGTGTGATCTTTGCTCGTATCGGTGCGCGGTTTGCACACCGTTTTCCGGCCGAACGGCTAAAACGATTTTTCGCTGTTTATCTTGCGATTGTTGCGGTGCGATTGCTCAGTGATAGCGTTTAGAGGTTCTCTTTCGGTGGGTCTATTTAAGGCGTTAGTTACTGAGTTTCTTGTGTACTAAATGCTATTTGTCGTCGATGTTTTTCGATAAAACAACGTCAATAATAAATTACGACTTGAATTTTTTGCTGTAATTCTTTGAAATAACACTTTCTATTAGGTCTGTTTAGAATATGGGCCGATTCTACATTTCACGATTTTGAAAGTGTCCGACCTTGTGTTGGATCACAAGGATGTACATGATGTTAATGCGATTGTTTTTGTCTGTTTTGGTTATTTCTGCGCTGCATTCTCCGTTGGCGGCGGCGGATATCGTCGATAAAGGATTTTACCTCGGATTCAATGCCGGTTATGCCGCCGGGAAACTCAAAGCAGATGACCCCAGTGTTGGAAATATTGATCTCCGTGGCGGCTATACCTCTAATCTGTATTTTGGATACAACGTGGTGCCGTTTGCGGGTTTTGAAGCCGGTGTCGGCTATCTGGGTGGGCTTAAATTGTCCGGATCTGATGACAGTGCCAAGCTTTCTGGTCCGCTGGCGCGTGCAGGAATCTCCCTATGGGGCGACTTGACTAATAATCTTGGGATCTACAACAAGTTTGGCTATATGTTCAATCAGCTAGGTTTTGATGAAGATGGCAGCGAAGATTTTGATTTTAACGGTTTCTACTATGAACTTGGATTGATGTTCGCTCTCACTAAAAACATGGCGTTGACCACAAGTGGTGCCTATATGAAGGGCACTGCAAACGCAGACTCTGATATCGATATGAGCTTATTCCAAGGGCTGGTTGGCTTGCAGTTCCAGTTCTAAATTGAGAGAAATCTAACAGGGCTCGCGTCGCGAGCCTGTTGATGCCGATATTCAGGCGGATTGTTTCTTTTGACTCATTAGTACTGATTCGCTCGCTCTAATGCGATGTGGTCGAAGCCGGCAACCAGCCAAGGTGATCGGCAGTCAGACTACCAATAAACAAGCCTTTTTGCGTCTCTGCGACGCTTGTGTTGGTTGGGTATTTCCCGGTTGGGTCTTGCAGGTTTGCAATAACGTTAGCGTGATCATCAAAAGCAACAACATGCCCGTAGAAAGTCGCTTTGGGTCGTACAAAGGCGGGTAGTCGCTGCACAATCTTTCGAAGTGTTGGTTTGTCCGCGAGCATATCCACCAGTGGATTTCGTGGTGATACTAGCCCGATCCAGTATTTGCCATCGAGGCCGCGGGTCAGGTTATCGGGAAATGCAGGAAGTGCGTCGATGAAAGTTTCTGTGGTGCCTGCGTTATTGCCCTCGATCCAGTGACGCAGAACACGGTAGTTACCGGTCTCATTGATGTAGAGTGCGCTTTCGTCATGCGCCAACGCCACGCCGTTGGCGAAGTTCAGGCCACTCACAACAACGTCAAGCTGTCCCGACTTTGGGTCAAAGCGAAATATACGGCCGTGACCACCATGCTCCATTAAGTCTAACAAACTAGCTGGGTAGCTGCCGCCCCAGTCTTTGGCGCCAAATTTAGCGGATGCCTCACTAAAGTAAATGATGCCATCTCGGCTGATGTCGAGGTTGTTTGCGTAGACCAGCGGTTTGCCGAGTACTTCAGTGAGTAAGGGCGTTACCTTTCCATCGCGCGTTATTTGCATCAGCCCATGATATGCGTCGGCAACAATGAGCGTGCCGTTTGGCATAAAAGCTAAACCCAGCGGCCGACCGCCGACAGTTGCGAAGTGGCTGACTTGTTGGGTATTAGGGTCGATACGTAAGATATTGCCCTCGTGCGTCGACATATATACTTGCCCATCGTTGCCAATGGCAACATCTTCGGGGCCAGTATCTGCACCGATATCCAGGAGTTGTAGGCTAGCGAGTTTGTTGTTTGATGCAAAATCGCCGGTATAGCCTGGGTTAGCGGGTGGTTGCCAAGCTTGGGGGTCAACGGGCACTGGGTAAAAAAGCAGATAGGCAGTTAACAAAATAAGGCAGGCAATTAGCCCGATAAGTACTTTCTTGATCATGGTGGTCGAGGTCCTTTCGCTCGCAGTGGTGCGCCGATTCTACGTGGTTTAAAGGCGTAATCACAAACTGGCGGCTGAAAATCAAGAATCTATCGATATTGATAGGTGATATCGAGACCAAAACTCACCGGGTCGCCAAAGGTAGCGTATTCGGCGAACCCAAAGTCGATGCCGGTAACGATGTAGTCAGCGTTAGCGAGATTGGCTCCCCAAAGGGCGATATCCAGTGTGTGCTCGCCTGTGTTGTTGAGAGCGATATCTTGAATGGCCGCTCGCGCATTCCAGAGACCGTACGCATCAATTTGTATTGAGCGGCTGGAGTCAATCCACTGGTCGCCTTGCCAACGATAGTCTGTACTGATAACAAATTGACTGCCACCGGGCAGGTCGGCGCTATAACTAACGCCACTGCTGACATTGTTTTTGGGTGAGTAGGCGAACGTACGTGTATTGGCTTCGTTGATGCCATTGTTGTCGAATCGACCATATTGGGTAAACAAATACGCATAGTTTATGTAGGCGTTAATCCCGCTTCCGAAGAATGTTCGCCACTCTACTTCGACGCCCGCTGTCGTTGCATCGGCGGCGTTTTCGACAATGATACCGAGCACGGTTGGGTCGATGACCGAGGCCTGCAGATTAGTGAAGTTGTTATAAAAAACGGCAGTATCCAATTGCATCAAACCGCCCATGAGCGACGATTTTGTGCCGATTTCGTAGGTCATGACGTTTTCGGGATCAAACGGCGTCTCAAACGCTTGATTCGTTGCTGCGACACCGTTAAAACCACCGCTAGTAAAGCCGGTAGAAATACGTGCGTATGCGTTGGTGCTGTCGGTGATTGTGTATTGCATGGCAAGCTGCCAAGTGAGCTCTTCCCAACTGCGCTTTTCGTTCAAGGCGATCAGGTCAGATGCGGGAGCGCCGGCGGCAGGCTGACCGCTGCGAGTGATCGGATTACCATTGCTGTCGCGTTGGCAAACACAGGCATTAGGATCGGCTGGGTTTTGGGCATAAGCGCTAACATCCTGGCGTAGACGGGTTACATTTTTTTCTTCGCGGGTGAAGCGTAAACCGGCAGAAAATACCCATCGTTGATCGAGCCCATCAGGTGTCCAGTCGGCTTGTGAGTAAATCGCGATGGCATCATCAACGGCGCTGCGATCATCGGTGTCAAAATCATCACCGCCGAACTGGAATTGCCAGCGTGGGTTAAACGTCTGCCAGTCGTCGCGATAGAAAAATGCACCGATAACATAATTAACCTGATCCGTTTCACCAAGCCACTGGAGTTCTTGGCTGAACTGATCGAAATCGTTATCCAGAATAAAGCGAAACACATCCAGCGAGGTGCCATCAAAATCCGTTGCGCTTTCGGTGGTCAGTGCGCGATAGGCAGAAATTGAACGCAGAGTAACATCACCCAACAGGCCTGCATCGGGCATCTGATAGTCGGCACGGATTGCATGACCAGTAATCGACAAATTGCTATGAAAACTGCTGTCGTTCGGCAAGATGTGTTTCCGTTGGCGAGAGGTTTGCGCATCAATGGCGGCATCGACTTCGGCAAAGCCGGTGGTGCCAGTGCGCGAAATGGGCTGAATGGCTGTGGGTGTTTGGCGCACGGCGACGTGATCGAGGCTATAGGCCAGTGTGAACGTGTCTTGCCAATGGAGAGCAGTATCAATCCTGCCGCCCCATTGATTACGGTTATCGTAATCCTGAGAAGAAGGGCCGCTATTGCTGATAAAACCCTCACGGTGTCGGCTGAACACAGATATACGAGAGTTAAATGTCAGGTCGTCCGACCATTGCCAGCCGGGCAAGTTGACGTTACCACGAAATGCCGCCAGTTGTTGATTGCCTGCAGTGGTTTCGACAGAGGCGCTGAACTCGTCGTCGGGTTTACGAGTGACTAAGTTGATCGCGCCACCGATGGTGTTGCGGCCGTAGCGAGTGCCTTGTGGGCCACGCAGTACTTCAACGCGTTCGAGATCAATGGCATCAAAAATAGCCCCTGAGGTTTTACCAATAGGTACACCGTCCAAATATAAGCTGACGGCGGCATCCCGAGACAAATTGTTCGTGGTTGTCACTGCACCGCGTATGTTGATAGCTGCATTCACCGAGCCGCCAATGGTGGGCACGACTTGCAAGTTGGGTGCAAACCCGCTGATGTCTCGAATATTGGTGGCTTTTAAATGACGCAGTTGATCTTGGTTGAAAACCGATGCCGAAACCGGCGTATCTTTGAGGGCTTCCTCTCCCCAATGGCCCGTAACGACGACCTCTTCAATTGGGTTGTTTGCTGTTTGTTCTGGTGAGGCGGAATTCTCTTGAGCATTGGCATTCGCCGCGATCGACAGCGCTATGGATACGACAACGCTAATTGGTATAACTGCGTATCTGGATAACGAACGGGCACTAGGTTTGATGAGAATGAATTGTGGTAATTCCGGGTACTGCATAACACGTCCTTGTGTTTGTAGCCTTGCTCAGTGTTGGTAAACAAAACCGCCGTACATGTACTGTGTCGCTTCTGCACCGAGTATCAGCACTCTGTCGCCAGGTTTTAGGCGCCCGCTGTGGCGTAGTCGATCAAAGCAAACCCAAATTGCCGATGACCCGAGATTACCCAGTGTTCGCGCTTCATTGATGATCCGAGAGGCGTCGACACCTAGATGCTCAGCTAATAACGTATCAATATGGCCGTTAGCTTGATGAGGAATAATATAGTCGAAGTCGTCGAGGTGGTAACCGCGGTTAAGTACCGCTTCCAGCCCCTTGATAAACAACCTCGGGCCTTTGTCGCGCACTGCCCTAGGGTTGTGGCGGAAGTACGGGAGATTTTTATCGCATACCGGGTTACCAGAGCCGCCGCCAACTAATTCAAATCCGGGTTGATCTTCCAGCCCTAAATGGCCAATAAAACAATCACTGATTAAATATCGGCCGGTATCGTCTGGGCGGCTGAAGAGCGCTGCCGCTGCAGCATCTCCCATCTGCACATAGTTAACGAGTTGGTCTGTGTCGATAAAGTCGTTGTGCATATCAAAATACACAGAACCAGTCTCACAGCTGCTCACGGCAACGATATCCTGTGCCTGACTGTGCAGCATGGCGTGAATAATCTGCAGTGCGTTTGCAAACCCGGTGCAAGCCTGACGAAGCTCCATGTAGGGTGCCGTTATCTGCATACGCTGGCACAGCCACGCGGCATTGCCGGGAATCAGCGTGTGCGGTGTTGCCGTGTGTGAGATCAGGTAATCGGGTTGCTGAATACCGGCTTCTTGCATAGCTGTTGTCATGGCCTGTTGGGCCAGTGCCGGAGCGGTCGGATTTGGTGCAGACAGGCGTTGATCGAGTCGCCGTACCAGATGACGTGATTCGATACCGAGTCGACGCACCAATGCGCCGGCACGTTTGCGCGCACGTTTGCCGCAAAGGGCTTCGAGTTGATCCAACAGTGTTTCGTTTGATATGAGTGGGCCGGGCAGCGCACTGGCGGTTGAAAGTACCATAATCGGGTTTTGTGTCACTGAATTCATGCCGCACCTACCATAGGCCTTGCTGCCGATACTTCATGGGTTGGCTGTGGGCTGCGCTTTTCAGCCAAATCAATCACACGTGCAAATAATCGCTCTGCGTCGATGCCGATGGCTTCAAACGCTGTTGCTTCTGGCATCAGCAGTTTGATCAGTTCAACATGAATGGTCGGTGCGGAGTTGTCGACATTGACAATGTGACCTAGCTGGCTAGCGTGTTCTCTGGCGATGGTCACGTGCTTGGCTTCGTCGTTTTTAATCAGTTCAAATAGGCGCGCAACGGCACTGCCTTCAAGATCACTATTAGCCATGGCGTTCATCACCAAACAAACGCAGGCGTCAAGCTGGCTAATGGTTGCGAAATGGCTGGCAAGATCATGGCTAAGTCGCTCAATTCGGGTATAGAAAACCTGAGCGCGTCGTTTGATCTTTTGCAAATCAGCCGGTAGTGGCAGTTGGCGCATCAGTTGTTGCAAGGCATCTTCATGCAGGTATTCATCGGCTTCGATTTGCTGCAGTTGGTGCATATGATGACTGAAGGGGTGGACTTTCAGTCGATCGTTTTCCTGATGGAATACATGCATGGCAGACTGTTCACCACACAAGAGTAGAGGCACGAGCCGAGACAGCGCTTGGCGTTGTTGACGCGATAGGTGGTTCGTTAGTACTAGGTGTTGGCGCAGATGTTCAATTAACGGGTGTTGAAGGTGTGTCGCATGTGCGCGCCCGGGCGACGGGAAACATTGCATGCTGGCGGTATCCATAACGTGTCCTCTTAAAATCGTTGTCTAACAGCAGGTGAGGCCAGTAAAGCTGGCAGAATCAGAGCATCTGCAATACCGGCCAGAGCAATGGCGGCAATACTCAGAAAACTCAGTTCGGCGATAGGGCGAAAATCTGATAGCAAGCCAATAGATAGGGCCAGCATAAGTACGAGGCTTGATAGTAAAACCGGTGGAATAACGGATTCCCACAGGTTGTCGGTATTCGTCGTGGCTTGAGGCGCACCTTTGGCGTGGCGACTGATACGGCGGTGCTTAATCAATATGTGCAGCGTGTCATCGACAATGATGCCCATGATCATGCCCATCACAACAGCAGTACCCAGTGTGATGAATCCGCCAGCTAAGCTCCATAAACCGTAAACCAACATGACCGGCAACAGGTTGCAGAAAAGCGCTAGCAAAGTCGCTGTTAGCGAGCGCAGCATAGCGCCAATCAGTAAGCTAATGCTGAGCAAAGCGAGGGCGAGTGACCAGAACATATTGGTTGCATTGGTGATGCTCAAACGGGCGAACAACACATCTGGGCTGCTGCCTTGAGTGGCCTCGATGTGTTCGTTTTGTTGTAGCTTGGTCGAGATTTTTTGTTCCAGTGCTAGTAAATCAGCAGCGTTCATTTGTGGAATGCGCAGCTGTAGTCGCACATATTGTGTGTCGTCACTAAGCCAATGCGTCAGAATACTCGCGGCCTCTGTGTTAGTTTGCTTCAACCAATCAAGGCTGGCTTTATTGAGTTGGTCTGGTTCAACAGCAAGTACGGCAGCCACTTCTGGTTGCTGTGTTAGCCAATCAAGTATCTGTTGGTATTCGTCGAGGCTCGCTTGCGATGGCGCTTTAGCGTTTTTTTCGTCGCTATTATTCAACTCGGTAAACTGCAATTGATAGTTAATCGAGGCACTCCCGGGAAACTGCGCATCTAGGTTGTCTGTCGTAGTTCGAAACGGGTGGCCGGCAGGAAAGTAGTGATAAAAATTATCGTTGATTGTTAGCGTCGCCAGCGCCGCCATTGAAAATACCGCGGCGCACACAGCGCTGGTGATAAGTGGTGTGCGACGATGTTTCGACCATCTTTTTAACGGCAGACAAATTTGCTGTGCAGCACCTATGGTGCGTGCCACGGTTCGCTGTTGAATGGTTAAGCGTTGTAGCCACCAAGGTAGTAACGTCAGGTTGAGCAAACATGCGATGGTCATGCCCGCCGCTACCGCAACGCCAACCGCACGAATCGGCGGCGAAGGGCTGCTAACCAGTAGCAAAAATCCGGCAGCAGTAGTCAAACTACTCAGAATTAGTGGCTGACTGTTGTCGGAAAAACTCTGCTGAATCGCTTGTTCATGATGGGCACCACGTAGACGAAAGTGATACACGCCAAATACTGGGTGCATCGCGGTGATAACCGTCAGGCCAATGATGATAACGGGAACAAACGCATTGATTGCCGCCAACGTAAAGCCTAAATAACCGGCGATACCGAACGCTGCCAAGGTTGCTAGCAAGCCTTGTGTAATCATCGCAATAGCAATGGCTGGTCGATGAAAAATCGCTGTTAACGCGATGAACATCAAGATCAATAAACCGGGAATAAATATTTTCAAATCATGGCGAACCACATCGATATACGCCGCGTTTAATGCGATTGGCCCGGTAAACCCGATTTGTACGTTGTTTAGACCGGCGTAAGCGTTGGTAAAGGCGTCTTCAATGGATTGGGTAAACGCCAGAATTACATTCGCGTTGCCGGGTTGTTCGAGGTCAGTGTCAATCACAATCAGCCCGGTGTGTGCAGGCCGGTTAATGAGCTGATTGGCCAAGCTATCGCTATCAATGGGCAGTGCAGGGTTACTGACTAAAACATCGGTGAAGGCATCAACACCTGAGACGCCGCTAATCTGTGTCAGCGTATCTTTGAGATCCAGTGTGGCGTCTATAACCGGGAAGGCATCAATGGCTGTTGCTGCATCCGTGGTAACCATGGCAACGAGTGAGTCATGCAATGCAAAACGTGAGGCCATCTGTTCGGCGTTTCGCAGCAATGGGTGCTGTGGATCAAAATAGACGCGATAGTTTGCGCTGGTTTTAAGAAAAACCAAACCGCCGCTGGCGACCAACGTCAGCGCCAAGGCTAATCCAACCCAGCGAAAATGTGTGTGAAACGGCATTGCGACTATCCATCCTTCGGTATTGCACACGACCGTGTGCTTGGGATGAATTTAAGCAGTCGTTTGTAACGTAGGCGTTGGTGGATGTTGACGATTTTATGTCGAATTTATAACAAAAACATACATTCGAACTTGGTCACAAAATATGCGGGTTTCGTCGGCGTATAGTGTGATCTAAATAGCTGGCCTTCATTACTCAAACGACGAAAAAGGAGATTTCCTATGCGATTCGGCACCCATCTATTGAAGTGGATGTTATTGGCAATAGCGATGATAGCGATCAGTGCCTGTAGCACGACTCTCGACAATAAGACCGTGTTTGAAGATAACGGCCTCGCCATTAAAGGTTACGACCCGGTTGCTTACTTTAGCCAGCAAAAAGCCGTTGAAGGTTTGCCACGGTATACCACTACTTATGGTGGGGTTATTTGGCGGTTTTCGAGTGCTACCAATCAAATGACATTTGTGAAAAATCCGCAGGCATATATACCGCAATACGGTGGTTATTGTGCCTATGCAATGGCTAATGGTTATGTGGTTTCGAGCGACCCGCAAGCTTGGCACATCCGCGATGGCAAGCTCTATCTAAATTACAGTAAGGGCGTGAGAAAAACCTGGCTGGAAGATGCAGACGCCTATATTCGGCGTGCCGATAAAAGCTGGCAAGAGAAGTTAATTACCGACCAGCAGCCATAACCGTCACGTGTTTATGGCTGGGCGGAGGCGACTCTAGGAGTGCTCAATCCCGATAAGGCGATGCCGACCAAGGGAAAAAGCCAAAACGACGGTAAAGCATGACAGTGAAGACGCCACTGGAAAAAAGCAGCGACACAGTGGTTGCCGTTGCTGCACCTTCGATTCCATAGCGCGGGATTAAAACGACATTCAGCGCGATGTTCATAACGACTGTCGCGCCGAGTATCAACACAATCATTTTTGAGTAGCCACAATAACGGAGCCAAAGTGCAGCGACGACCGTTAAGGCGAAGAACATCAGGCCGATGGTCAGGATGACGAGTGCGAAGTAGGCGGTATGACTGTTGTGACCGAATAAATGCAGTATGGGGTGCCCGAACACGATAATGCACATCACTACCGGTAGAGTGAACATCAGCGTTAATCGGAACCCCTGATAGTTTAATTCCTGGATAGCATCACCGCCTTCTTCGAGTGCCAACACGACAACAGGCGCTAGCAAGCCAGTCAGCGCCAGTTTGACGATAGTAATGGCATAGGCAGTAGTTTGAGCTGCGGCAAAAAAGCCAACTTCAGTTTCGCTGCCCAGTAGCTCCAACATATAAATATCAACCTGTCGCAACAGCATTTGCAAACTAACAATGCCCATCATGGGCAGCGAGGTGTATATCCACTGATTTGGGCCAACAAAATTCTGTTTGCGTCTGAACGGCATCAGCTTGAGACGGCGGAGATAGAAAATACTGTGAATAATCATGCAGATGGTAACACCGCAGATAAGAAGTACCGCAGTGAAGCTGTCGAGTGACCCTGTGATGAGATAGTACGAACCGCAAAACACTAAACCTAGTGCCGGGTAGCCCACATTCCAGGGTAGGTAGGCGATATCGAGGCGACGAATAACCTGAAAAATGGCAATCATCAGATTCGATATTGCTGCCAGTGGAACAACCAGCGTGGCAACAATGAGTGGGTGGTATCCCGTGCCTCTGAATATCATGATGTGCAGCCAGTGCCCAGCCATTACCAGTGCGCCGACAACGATGGATGCGAGAATGGCCGCAGTTCCGTAAAACCTGAGGTATTCCCACGTACCGGGAACATCTTCAGTATTGAGTTGATTTCGCAGTAGCTGTGGGGCAGCAGTGGCACCGCCGAGCATAGTGATCAGGCAGGATAAAAAATAGAAAGCTTCCGCGACTTTGAAATTACCGTATTGCGCCGGGCCCAGCACTTGCGAGAGGAATATGTTAAACAGGTAATTAATCAGATAACCGCCAAGGAATAACAACATAACCATCTGGCTACCTTTGGCCAGGTATTCTTGGTCAATGATCACTGAGGCGTGTTTTTGGGCTGTATCCATACGAAAGCATTCCCTGATAAGCGGTTCTTCAACGTCAAGGGGGTGAAAATCAGTATAGATACTCTTGCGCGAGTTGGGAGTTCCGCTTGTCGAGGGTGATGGGTTTGCCTGATTATTGGCCGTGTGGCGATGCTCGATCTAGATAGTCGAGACACGACAGTACCACATTGTGTTTGCTGATTAACCCGCCCGACAAATAGGTTCGCATATCTTCACGGCCCAGGATTTCTAGGGTGATTTGTTGAGGCGTTTTGCCGGATTGATGCAATTTCCCGACAGTGCCAGCTAGGTTTTCGATGTAGTCGCGCTTTTTGCGTAAGGCGGTTTTACCGTCGTTAATGATACCGCGATGAGCGCAACAGAGGGTGTCGAAATCCAGTGCTAATGCTTGGTTTAAGCTGTCGATATAGCCGCCAATGCTTTCTTCACGTTGCATGTACGCGATACGGCTAGCAACGTACAGGTCGCCCGAATACAGACGCCCGTTTTCCGCATCAAAGAAGCTCATGGAATCCGGGCTATGGCCTTTCAAATTCAAAGACTGAAGCTCGCCGTTGCCTGTGTCAATCTGGTCGGGCAGTGATGCGGGCTCAACCTGAGCATTGCGCCCGAAGAAAACCCGGCGTACCCAGTTCATCGGAATACCGTCGCGTAAGTGTGAATGTGCTTCCGGATGACTTAAAACATTACAACCGAAACAACTATGGAAGTGCCCGGCGTTACCACTGTGGTCTTCGTGATAGTGCGTAATTAATGCTTGGCGGATGTTGTAGTGCTGTAAATAGTCACGCACAAACTTCCATTGGTTGGCAGGCCCGGTGTCGATAACGCTGTCGCCGTGCTGGTAGATAATGCAACTACCTGTCAGGCCATAGCCTCCGCCAGGGTAGCGGCGCCCAACGCGTATGCCATGGATATCTTGTTGATCGATTGTTTGAAGAAGAGCCATTTGCTGAGTTCGGTCTTATTATAAGGCCTTTAGCTTTTCAGCATCTCAGCGGCAAGTCAATGTCAGTTGTCGTGTCGTGTTGTGTGATCGAGTGTCAGGCGGCTTGTGCGTGCAGCCAGCGCCTAAGTGTATCTTCGAGTTGTTCCATCTGTAGGGGTTTTGAAAGGTAACTATCCATACCGGCTTTGAGACACATTTCTTCGTCGCCGGCCATGGCATTGGCCGTGAGCGCTACAATCGGAACACGTAGGTCTCCCATGAAGCGTTCCATCTGGCGCCACTTTTCGGTGGTTTTATAGCCGTCTAGTACCGGCATATGGCAATCCATAAACACCATGTCGTAGTGGCGGTTTTTCATCTTTATCAATGCTTCTTCACCGTTATTGGCTGTGTCTACCACCAATCCGAGTCGTTTCAACATACCGGTGAGTATCATTTGATTAATGGTGTTGTCTTCGACGGATAAAACGGTGCCTGCGTATTGTCCGTGATAAAACGTGGGTTTGCTGATGATATCTCCTTCGTCGGCGACCGGAACCTGCATTTTAAGCCAGAACGTTGAACCCTCACCGGCAACACTTTTGAAACCCAGATGGCCGTTCATCATTTTTGCCAGTTGTTTGGAAATCGCCAGGCCTAGCCCGGTGCCACCGAAACGACGTGTGGTGGTGCCATCGGCCTGTTGGAAAAACTTGAAGAGATTGTTTTGTACGGTTTTGGGAATACCGATACCCGTATCTCTCACGCTGAAAAGTAAGTTTACGGTCGACGGTAAGGCATTTTCAGGTTCAGACTGCGTATTTGGATTAAGGCGGCGCACGCCAATCTCTTTGACGTGTAAATCGACATTGCCAGTATCGGTAAATTTGATGGCATTATTGATTAGATTGCACAGAATCTGGCGTAGCCGAAGTTGGTCAGCAACAATGCCTCTAGGGATATTTGGGTCGACGGTTAAGGTGAAATTCAGATCTTTTTCATGGGCGATAGGTTTGTAAAGTGAGTACACACTATCAAGCACTTCTCGGATATCAATAGACATCTCCCGCAAACGAATCTTTCCGGCTTCGAGTTTGGAGAAATCCAGAATATCGCTGAGTAAATCGAGCAAAGCCTCGGCAGATAAACGTGAATTCTCCAACAGCTTTTTTTGTTCGGTTGTCAGGTTTTCAGGGTTGATCAGCTGAAGGGAGCCAATGATGCCGTTCATTGGCGTGCGAATTTCATGGCTCATGTTCGCCAGAAACTGTCCTTTAGCGTCGCTGGCCGCTTCGGCACGTTCCTTTTCCAGGGTTAGCGTTTTGATCAGCTCAGCATTTTCATTTTTGAGTTGAAAGTTGTCTTCAAAGGATTTGGAAAACAGTTTGTGTGTAGCCAATAAGAACGCGTAGTAAATCAGTATGATGATGCCCATCGCAACGGCCACAGAGCTTTCGTTCTGCAAAAAGTAGTAGGCTGCGGGCAGCATGGATGTCGTGATGAACCAACGGAACGCCGACGGTATGGCGGTCATGAGATAGATGGCGGATGACACCAATCCACCTATCAGGAAGGTGATAAAGAGCTTGTAGGGTAAATCAACAACTGGAAAGAAAACCGGCGCCATCGCGCCCCAGCCAATACCCGATATCACCGCGCAAGCGATAAAAGCATTGCGGCGTTGTTTGATGGTATACAGCGAGTTGTTGCCAAACAGCATCATGGTATATAAGCGCATTGTTGTGATAGCGAGCACTGATAATGTCCAGCCAACGATAGTCGTATTCGGTGCTGCGGGCCATAGCAGGGCTGCTGTCACGAATATCATCAATACCGTAGCGAAGAAGCTGCTGTAGGAAATCGAATAAACAAAATTAACCAGCTCGACGTCGACTGCGTCGTTGCTGTGCTTCGGCCGATACACATCGGAAGGATGAGTCATTCAAACAGGTCCCTTTGTCGATCGTTCAGGAAGAATGTCGACCCCTAGTTCAACCCATGTCTCATTGTCAGTCTAGTGGGCAACTCACTGTAAGACCGTTAAACCGAGAAATAATTGCAGTGTGATGTGTCCAATTCGCGTAACGCGATAATCATGGCACCGAAAGGCCGTTGCGTTAGATAGATTCGTCGATTCAAGTGATTTCGCCCCCCTAATTTGAAACAAGATCAGGTAACACTCAAGACAATCAGCATATAAATGCAGCGTGATTTGCGGTATAATCCCGCGGCATTTTATCCAATGGGGTTCAGATTTAACGGCAATGCAATAGCCAATATGCCGCTTTTGCGACCGCTTAACTGAAAACAAGCCGGTGTTATCACTGGAAAACTAGGTGTAGAGGAAACTCAATGAACAAGCAAATGAGCGCTGCAGACGTTGTCAGCCAATTGCAGGATGGTATGACCATCGGTATTGGCGGCTGGGGTCCACGCCGTAAGCCAATGGCTTTGATCCGTGAAATTCTCCGTTCTGATCTGAAAGACCTGACCATCGTTGCCTACGGCGGCGCTGATGTCGGCATGCTGTGTGCAGCTGGCAAAGTTAAGAAAGTTGTCTTTGCATTTGTTTCTCTGGATTTCATTCCTCTGGAGCCTTTCTTCCGTAAAGCGCGTCAAACTGGTTCTATTGAAACCATGGAAATCGACGAAGGCATGATGCTTTTAGGTCTGCGTGCTGCAGCCTGGGGTATGCCTTTCATGCCGACACAAATCGGTTTGGGTACTGATGTTATTAAAGTAAACAAAGACATCGAAGTGATCGACAGCCCATACGACGATAAAGAATGGGTTGCTATGCCTGCGTTGAACTTGGACGTTGCTTTGCTTCACGCAGATCGCGCTGACGTTCGTGGCGTTTGCCAAATTAAAGGCCCTGATATGTACATGGATGAGCAAATGGCTCGTGCGGCTGAGAAAACTTTCGTAACCGTTGAAGAAATCGTAGAAACCGATTACTTCGCACAAGGTGATGAATCTCGCTACGTATTCTGGGAACGCTCTTTAACAACTGGCGTTGTCCACATTCCTGGTGGCGCACACCCAACTTCATGCACACCTGCATACGGCTTTGATGTGCCACACACAAAAGAATACAACGGCTTCGCTAAAGAAGGCGGTTTTGAAGGTTATGCTGAGAAATTTATCACCGGCAAAACCGAAGAAGAATATCAAGAATTGGTTGGTGGCTTAGACGCGATCAAAGCACTGCCACTTCCAGTTTATTAATCAGTCATAGGAGATAGATATAATGGGTACTCCCGCTACAGATTACACTTTGGCTGAATTGATGATCGTTGCTGGCGCTGAAGCGTTCCGTAACGACGGTGAAGTTTTGGCTACCGGTATTGGTGTATTGCCACGTCTGGCTGCAAGCCTGGCGATGAAAACTTTCAACCAAGATCTGATGATGACGGATTCAGAAGCATTTTTGCTGTCTGAGCCAAATCCGATTTCAGGCCGTAAATCACACGAAGGTCAGAAGTCTGAAACCTGGATGGGTTTCTCACGTATTTTTGATAACGTTTGGAGTGGCAAGCGTCACGCCATGATCGGTCCAACTCAGGTTGACCGTTTCGGCCAAGCTAACATCTCTGCACTGGGTGGCACTTACGAGCAGCCAAAAATCCAGATGCTGGGTGTTCGTGGTCTTCCGGGTAACTCTATCAGCCACCCTAACTCTTTCTTTGTACCTTCACACAACACCCGTGTGTTTGTTAAAGACGAGTGTGATTTGGTCAACTCTATCGGTTATAACCCAGAGCGTTTGCCAAAAGGTTATGAACTGGCTGATATCGATATCCGTATCATTTTGACTGACTTGTGTGTACTGGATTTCTCGGGTCCTAACCATGAAGTCACACTGGTGTCTTTGCACCCGGGCATCACTGTTGAGCAGGTTGTTGAAAACACCGGCTTTGAAGTGATCATTCCTGAAGAAGTGCCAACAACACCTGCACCGACCGAAGAGCAGTTGGCGATCATCCGTGAATTGGATCCGCAAGACTGGCGTTCAAAGCAGTTGAAAGACAACCCGAAAGGCGACCGTTCGTAAGTCATCATCGGTGAAATTGAGGGGCGGCCTTTTTTGGGCGGCCCCTTTGTTGTATCTAAAGCAGGCTTTTCATGGGCCTGAAACACGGCAGAGAGCCGACAAGCGAAAGAGATATGTCAAACGCATTAAATACTCGCATTACAGAACTATTGGGCTGCAAATACCCGATTATTCAAACCGCAATGGGCTGGGTTGCTGACCCAGAACTAGTTGCAGGCACATGTAATGCCGGTGGCTTTGGCTTCCTCGCTGGTGCCACCATTCCTCCAGAAGAAATGGAACGCGATATTCTTCGTGTGAAAGAGCTGACCGACAAAAACTTCGGTGTGAACTTTCACATGTATCAGCCGAACGCGGCTGACATTATTGATCTGTGTATCAAGCACGGTGTGAAAGCGGTGAGCTATAGCCGTTCACCGGGCAAAGACATGATCAAAAAACTGAAAGACCACGGCATCGTGTGCATGCCAACCGTTGGTTTGCCGAAACACGCAATCAAAGCCGTCGAAATGGGTGCTGATGCAGTAACCGTTCAAGGTGGCGAAGGTGGTGGTCATACGGGTTCTGTGCCAACCACTTTGTTGATTCCACAAGTTGTTGATGCTGTGGGTGATAAAGTCCCTGTGCTGGCCGCTGGTGGTTTTAAAGATGGTCGAGGCCTGGTTGCTGCATTGGCGTTTGGCGCTGATGGTATAGCCATGGGCACACGCTTTTTACTGACCCAAAACAGCCCTGTGCCTGAGGCAACCAAACAGCGTTACATCGAGTGTAAAAATCCGGCAAACATCATTGTATCTAAAGCAATGGATGGTTTACCTCAACGCATGGTGATGAACGAATGGCTGGCGAAGATGGAGAAGGCGAGCAGCTTGCGTAAGCTGATTATCGCGCTGTCTAACGGTTTGAAATTCCGTAAATTCACCGGTGCGTCGATCTTTGACTTGCTGAAATCTGCATTGTCGATGACCAAATCCGGTGATGTGACACCGGCACAAGCCATTATGTCTGCGAATGCGCCGATGATCATCATGAAGGCAATGGTTGATGGCAAACCGGGAGAAGGTGTTCTGCCGTCGGGCCAGGTAGCGGGTGTTATTGACAGCCTACCGACGTGTGACGAATTGATAAAAAGTATTGTTGCTGAAGCCGAAGAGCGTTTAGCCGCGCTGAAGTAACTTTGTAAATGAATGCGAAAGGGCGCTCTGCTGATTAGGGCAGGGCACGCCACTAGAGGAAGTACTATGTCAAAACCATTTAAGACCACCATTAATAACGGTATTGCCGAACTGATTTTCGACAAGCCGCCGGTAAACGCATTCAGCTCACAAGGCTGGGCGGACATCGCGACCGAAATCGAAGATTTGGGTAACAACGACGAATGCCGCGTAATTATCATCGCTGCTGAAGGCCGTGGTTTCTGCGCTGGCGTTGATATCAAAGAGCTGGATGCTGACGATTCACTGATCGTTAAAGTGAACAAAGGTAACTACGACACCTTTAAAGCAATTCACCTTAACTCCAAGCCTGTGATCGTTGCGGTACACGGTTTTGTATTAGGTGGCGGCATTGGTATTTCAGGCGCAGCTGACGTTATCGTTGCTTCAGAATGTGCAACCTTCGCAGTACCTGAAGTTGACCGTGGCGCAATGGGTGGCGGCGCTCACTTGCAGCGTATGTTCCCGGTACAAAAAGTACGTTACATGTACTTCACAGGTTTACCAATTGATGCACAAGAAGCTTACCGTTTGGGTGCTGTTGAGCGTGTTGTACCGCGTGAAGAGTTGTTACCCACTGCGCGTGAAATTGCTGCGAAGATCGCTGAAAAGTCACCACGTATGATTGCCTTAGCGAAAGAAGCGTTGAACGGCATCGAAGACGGTAACCTGGAAGACAAATATCGTTCAGAGCAAGGCTTTACGCTAGAAGCGTATCAATCACCGGATTCTGCTGAATCACGTGATGCCTTCGTCAACAAACGTGACGCTGACTTTAAAGAAAAGAATTAATCGAATTCGTAGGCTGGGTAGCGCTGGTTAACAGCAACGCCCAACTGCAATCTTCTGTAATATCGTTGGGTCTTGTGCCTAACCTACGTCAGGAAAGAATGATGGATTTACATTTTACACCCGAGCACGATGCGTTCCGCGCAGAAGTTCGTGAATGGTTAGCAGCTAACGTACCGGCTGAACCATTAAAAACGTACGATACCGAAGAAGGTTTCCAACAGCACCGCGAGTGGGAAGCCAAAATGAACGAAGGCCGCTGGGGCATGGTAACTTGGCCAACTGAGCTGGGCGGCCGTGACGCTGACCTGCTGCAATGGTTGATCTTCGAAGAAGAATACTTCCGCGCTGGCGCACCTAACCGTGTTAACCAAAATGGTATCTTCTTGTTAGGCCCAACCTTGATGGAATACGGCACTGACGAACAAAAAGCTGACATTCTGCCAAAAATGGCAGACGGCACCGAAGTTTGGGCACAAGGTTGGTCTGAGCCGGGTGCAGGTTCTGATATGGCGGCGATCCGCTCAAAAGCAGAGCTGTCAGAATGTGGTGAGTACTACATCGTAAATGGCCAAAAAACCTGGTCTACCCGTGCAGTATGGGCGGATCAATGTTTCGGTATGTTCCGTACTGACCCAGAATCTGAGCGTCACCGTGGTTTGACCTTCATCCTGATTCCATTGGATCTTGAAGGCATCACCGTTAACCCGATTCCTCAGCTGGATGGCCTGCCAGGCTTTGCTGAAATCTTCTTCGACAACGTTAAAGTACCGGTTAATCGTCGTTTAGGCGGTGAAGGTGAAGGCTGGAAAGTTGCTATGGCAACTGCCGGTTTTGAGCGTGGTTTGATGCTGCGTTCACCTGCACGTTTCCAAGAAACTGCACGTCGTTTGATCGAACTTTACAAAGAAAACCAAGCAGAAGCTGATCGCGACCCAGCGATTCGTGATGCGGTGATCAAAGCCTATATGTCAGCAGAATCTTACTGCTTAACCACGTTTGAAACGGCTTGTCGTTTGATTAAAGGCGGCAAGATTGGTGCAGAATCATCGACTAACAAAATCTTCTGGTCTGAGTTGGATCAAAACATGCACGAGACAGCGATGGATATTCTATCGGCACGTGCTGAGCTTGAAGTGTTTGCACCACAAGCGAAAGGCGTTGGTAAATGGTTAGACGGCTTCTTGTTTGCACAGTCTGGCCCGATCTATGCCGGCACCAACGAAATTCAACGTAACATCATTGCTGAGCGTATGCTTGGCATGCCACGTTAAGGGGAAGCACAATGGATTTTACTTTTACTGAAGATCAATTGTTGTTTCAGGAAGGCGTTCGCGATTTTCTGACAAACGAAGTCACCCCAGAGAAAGTACGTGAGCTGTGGGAAACTGAAACCGGCCGTAGCGACGAGCTATGGGGTCAACTTGCGGAACTGGGTTTGACCGGTTTGACTGTGCCAGAAGATTTTGGTGGCATGGGCATGAATGAGTTGGATTTTGTTCTACTGGCACAAGAATGTGGCTACGTAGCCCTGCCTGAGCCGCTGATCAACACTGTATTGGTGGGTGTGCCTGCACTGGTTGCTTCTGGCAATGAAGAAATCAAAAGCTACTGGTTGCCAAAAGTGGCCGAAGGCTCTGCACGTTTGACCGTAGGCCTTGAAAGCAACTTGCTGGTTGAAGATGCACACGTTGCAGATCTTCTGATTCTTGAAAAAGCCGGCAGCATCTACGCGGTCGAGCGCAGCGAAATTGAAGCGGAATACAACGAGTCTGTTGATCTAAGCCGCAAACTGTTCACCGTTAGTTTTAACGAAAACAACGCGACTTTGCTAGCTGAAGGCGACGCGGCTGTTGAATTGCGTACTGCTATTTTGAACCGAGCTGCTTTGGGCTGTGCGGCTCAAGCCTTGGGTTTGACTCAGCGCATGATCGACATCTCTGTACAATACACCACAGATCGTACCCAGTTTGGCAAGCCAATTGGTTCATTCCAAGCAGTTAAGCACCGCATGGCCAACGTTGCAGTACCGTTAGAGTACTCAAAAGCAACCGTTACACGTGCGGCGTATGCGATTGCGCATAACCTTTCAACGGCTGACGAAAACGTATCCCACGCAAAATCAGTCGCTTGTGAAGCCTCACTGATTGGCGCGAAAAACAGCATCCAAGTACACGGTGCAATGGGTTACACCTGGGAAGTGGATCTTCATATCTACATGAAGAAAGCCTGGGCATTGGATAAAACTTGGGGCGATCAAGCCTTCCATAAAGGCCGTGTAGCCAACGCCATCTTTGCCGATAACGCAAATATTGGCGCCGGCAAGACGTTTTTGGGGTAGTCGGCTTCCGCTAGCGTTTGCCGAGCGGCGTTAAATTTTCATTTTGGTCGGTCACATACTTCAGTATGCTCCCTCTCAAAATGAAAATTTGCCTTGTCAGTAAACACTAGCGAAACCCTCGCATCGTATAAGCAAGGGTTTATTTTTAGAAAATCTAACCGAAAGAGCGTGCAGGATACGAAGGCTAGACAAGGCGCTTGGGGAAATTTAAGAAGGAGCCTACTGCAGTAGGTGACTGAATAAATTTGCACAAGCAACACCGTATAGACAAGTAGACAAACGCGGGAGAATGAGACATGGCAGAAGCTTATATCGTTGATGCAATCCGTACGCCTACTGGTCGCCGTAAAGGTGGCTTGGCGCATGTGCACGGCGCAGACATGGGCGCACACGTTCTTAAGGCATTGGTAGAACGTAACAACATCCCTGATGCAGACTACGAAGATGTGATCTTCGGCTGCTGTGATACCGTCGGTACCTTAGCTGGTGATATCGCACGTACAGCATGGTTAGCTGCAGGCCTAGACCAAGGCGTACCGGGTACCACGATTGACCGTCAGTGTGGTTCATCACAACAAGCGGTGCACTTTGCAGCACAAGCTGTAATGTCAGGCACTATGGATGTAGTGGTTGCTGGTGGCGTTCAAACCATGACCCAAATCCCAATTTCTTACGCGATGACTGCCGCTGAGCCTCTGGGTATTAAAGACCCTTTCTCAGGTTCAAAAGGTTGGGTTGAGCGTTACGGCGAAGAGCCACCAACACAGTTCAACTCTGCACAGATGATCGCTGACAAGTGGGATATATCGCGTCTAGAGCTTGAAGAATTTGCACTTGAATCGCACCGTCGTGCATTGCAAGCGATCGAAGAAGGCCGCTTCAAAAACGAAATCGTTCCAATGGAAGGCGTTGAAAACGACGAAACACCGCGTGTAACGACTCTTGAGAAAATGGCGACACTGGAAGGTATTTTCGGTTGTGACAAAGTCACCGCTGCAGTTGCTTCACAAACTTGTGATGCCGCATCTGCGATGTTGATCGTCTCTGAAGACGCATTGAAAAAGTACAACCTCAAGCCACGCGCACGTATTCATCACATGAGTGTTCGTGCGGATGACCCGATCTGGATGCTGACTGCTCCGATCCCAGCAACCGAACATGCGCTGAAAAAAGCCGGCATGACTCTGGATGACATCGACCTGGTTGAAATCAACGAGGCGTTTGCTTCTGTTGCTTTGGCTTGGTTGAAAGAAACCGGTTATCCGATTGAGAAGACTAACGTTAACGGTGGTGCGATTGCACTGGGTCATCCTCTGGGGGCAACCGGTACCAAGTTGATGACAACCTTGTTGAACGAACTTGAGCGCACCGGCGGCCGTTTTGGTTTGCAGACCATGTGTGAAGGTGGTGGCCAAGCCAACGTAACCATTATCGAGCGTTTAGACTAGGTCGTGCTTTCTGAGGCGCGCCTTGGTCTGCGTTGAATCGCGATGTTGGATCGGTCATGGTTGTATGCTCCTTCACCAACACCGCGCTTCGCCTTGCCAATACGCACCTCAGTAACCACTCGTTTTTTTGGCGGGTGGATAGAATTTAAGAAGCTTGTGCTTTGATGAGCGTGAGTGGCAACGAATATATTTCTGCCGTTTAGCGCAGAACAAACACGGAGAATAACTATGGGTATTTTAGACAATCGCGTAGCTATCGTAACCGGCGCAGGCGGCGGTTTGGGTGCAGCGCACGCAAAAGTAATGGCAGCTGAAGGTTGTGCCGTTCTGGTTAACGACATCAACGAAGCAGCGGCTCAAGCCGTTGTTGACGACATCGTTGCAGCGGGCGGAAAAGCAGTGGTTAATACCTCTGACATCACCAACTACGAAGACAGCGGCCGTGCAGTTAAGCAAGCCATCGACACCTACGGCGACCTGAACATCGTTGTAAACAACGCCGGTGTTAACCGTGACCGTATGTTTGCTTCTATGTCAGAAGCTGAATGGGATACCATCATGGCCGTTCACCTGAAAGGCCACTTCTGTATCAGCTCTAATGCCGTTCAACACTGGCGTGCACAATCAAAAGCTGGCCAAGAAGTTAACGCCCGCATCATCAACACCACCTCAGGTGCTGGCTTGCAAGGCTCCATCGGTCAGTCAAACTATGCAGCTGCTAAAGCAGGCATCGCGGCATTGACCTTGAACCAAGCCGCTGAGCTGGGTCGTTACGGTATCACCGCTAACGCAATCGCACCTGCTGCACGTACGGGCATGACGACCGCTGTTGAAGAAATGGCAACCCGCATGGCTGCGCCTGAAGACGACAGCTTCGACTACTGGGCACCAGAAAACGTCTCTTCGCTGATCGCTTACTTAGGCTCAACTGAAGCGACCATTACCGGCCGTATCTTTGAATCCGAAGGCGGTAAAATCTCTATCGCTGATGGCTGGCGTTCAACCGAAGGTGTCGACAAAGGCGCTCGTTGGGAGCCTGCAGAAGTTGCTGACGCGATTGAGCAGTTGCTGGCTAAAGAAGTTTCAGCTCAGAAAGTTTACGGGACCTAAGACTCCGTTTTGAATAAACTAAAGAGGCGCTGTAGCGCCTCTTTGTGTTTAACAGCGTATATTTCGAAATTTGAAAGTGTATGACGTTATGGTACAGGATGTAAATATTAGGGACTATTGCATGCATTGTGGGTATTCCTCAGAGCGTGGAGTGCTAGTTTTTTATAGCTTATTGAAAAATACCGCTGCTGTTTATGAAAAATAAATATGTTGTTTATGGCTGTGTCGTTGGCAACTACGACAGGGTGTTTCCGCCAGTTAAGATGACGCCTGGTGTTGATTATATTTTATTTACCGATGATTCGAGTTTGTCAGTTAATGGCTGGGATGTTCGAGCGCTGGATGCCAATGTCTCGGCAGATCCGTCAACGATTAATCGTTACTACAAATTTTTTGGTCATCGAATATTAGCTGAATATGACGTTAGTGTTTATCTCGATGGGAATATCAGGGTTTTAGAAGATCTCTCTATACTTTTGAAAGAATTTGAAGATTCCAAATGCGCAATTGGTTTTCATAAGCACTATAGAAGAGAAAATGTTCAAGAAGAGCTTTTAGCCACCGGGCGTGCAAAAAAGATAAATAATGTCGAAATTGCACAAAGACAGGTTAATCGATATCTTGAAAATGGTATGCCTCAAGATCTTCTATTAACTGAGAATTTTATTATCTATCGGAATCATAGTAGTGAGAAGCTTGATGAAGCTATGAGTGCTTGGTGGCACGAGTTGATAAATTATTCCAATAGAGATCAGTTGTCATTGGGCTTTGTTCGTTGGAAGCATAATCTAAAAACGCATATTTATTTGTGGAATCCGCGAATTGATAATGAATTTTATTACGTCTATCCGCATAATTCTGAGAGCACACTAGGAAGTATTCGTCGGTATATCCGTATTAGGCGTTTTGATTCACGTAAATATCTTGCTGCTTATTATCTATTTGATCGTTTTTTGTCAAAATTGATGTGAATCGTAATATTTTTCTAGATGTATGAGTTGGTTTAAATTCTTGTCTGCACGGGTAGATCTACATTTGTGGGCTGATTTTGTAGTTTTGAGTTAATTGATTACATGTGTGGGTTATAGAGTTAATTTTTTGATCGGCGTTTTAGAGGGTTTTTCCCTGTTTTTTGGATGATTTAGTATGACGTATAGCGAAGAGTTTTTTACATCTCGTGAGAAAGTTACAGAAGCCTCGGCTAACAAGGTGTTCGATGTAATATGGAGCTACTTTCAAGCCGAATCTGTTCTTGATGTAGGTTGTGCAACTGGAATTTGGTTGTGTGAAGCTCAGAAAAAGGGTGTCTCTAAAGTTTATGGGATTGATGGTCCATGGGTTCCCGTTGAACATTTAAAAATTGAACAGGATGATTTTTGGACGAAAGACATCGTCGATATTTTGAATCAGAAGGTATCTCTTGATAGTAAGTTTGATATGACTATTTGTATCGAGTTGGCAGAACATCTTCCAGAGAATAAATCTGATGATCTTATCGAGTTCTTAACGAACCCTACGGATGTGGTGCTTTTTTCAGCAGCAGTAAAGGGTCAGGGTGGAACTGGGCATGTTAATGAAAATACCCAATCTTATTGGCAGAAAAAATTCGACAATGCCGGTTTTGATGCCTTTGACGTCGTTAGACCTGAAATTTGGACATCTCCTGAAGTGAATATGATTTATAAGCAGAATATGATCGTATATGCGAGGCGCTCGTCTGCGGCTCACTCAACGTTTTCCAAAACGCATGTTGCTATTAGTGATGAGTATAGCCTCAACCGGGTATACCCTGAATTGTTGGAGAAACGAAGTCGGGCACTAGACAAATTGGTGGCAAAGAAGCTGAAAAATCGATTTAAGAAATATTTTTCATAGACTTTTCGTTGCAAGCTTTAAAGCTAGTTAGTTCTACTGATGGCAAAGCCATTTCTGCAAGGCTCAGGCGCTGTGCAACGCTCGCGTGCGGCAGTGAGGTTCACCATCAACGTTACTCTGATGCTGGCTTGAAAAGCTCTATCAGTCATCAGGCTACGAAACCGCTAAAGCGGGTGTCGGTGCTTTGATATCGTAAGAGAAATGGCAACCCGCATGGCTGCCCTGAAGACGACAGCTTCGACTACAGGGCACCAAAAACGTCTCTTCATTGATCGCTTACTTAGGCATCAACTGATGCGACCATTACCGACCGTATCTTTGAATCCGAAGGCGGTAAAATCTCTATCGCTGATGGCTGGCGTTCAACCGAAGGTGTCGATAAAGGCGCGCGTTGGGAACCGGCTGAAGTTGGCGATGCGATTGAGCAGTTGCTGGCGAAAGAAGTTCCAGCACAGAAGGTTTATGGAACCTAATATTGGTTTTTTAGGTTGAATAAAAAAGGCGCTTTGGCGCCTTTTTTATTGTCTGAAGTTTGGGTGACTCAGGCTGGGCTTAGCCTAGCTTTCATGCCGAGTGTTAGGAGCAAACAGTAAATTTACAATTTCGATCCAATCTGCGCGGTTGTTTTGGTTAGATATAGTGAAAAATATTTTTCGAATTAACTGCCTAATAATTTCTAGGTATATTTGTTGTGTTAATTTTTGGCAACAACCCGTCTTGAAAAATGGAGGCGATGACATTACGGTGTTTAATGGTCATATATGCATATCTGATGTGACACAAAATTTTGTGTCGACTTCGGTAGGTTCAGTTGGCGAGCATTTGGATACAAGTCTTAGCCTAATCGTTTTAGATCGTTTCAGAGAGAGACAATGGTCGATAGAACATTTCAGAACATACAAGATGGCGAGTTAGGTGAAATTAGTGAGCTGTTGTCGTTAGAACGTCTTGGGTATTCAAACGGTATGACGTGGGAAGGCCTGCTGCAATCGAAACGAGTGCTTTTAATTTCAGAAGCTGGAGCAGGTAAAACGCATGAATGCCGTGAGCAAGCTAAACGCTTGTGGGATACTGGCGAGCCCTCATTCTTCCTTGAATTATCGACGTTGGCTTCAACAGATTTAAGAAGCATGCTTGATGACGATGAAGAAAACCGACTGGACGTATGGCTATCATCACAATCGGAAGTAGCAACGTTCTTTCTTGATTCAATTGACGAACTGAAATTGAGTGCAGGGTCGTTTAAATTAGCGCTTAATCAGCTGAAAAAAACTATCAAAAATCAACTCAGTCGAGTTCGGATAATTATAACTACAAGGCCGATAACCTTTGATCAGGGACTTGTTCGAAGTTTATTACCTGTGCCCTCACCTCCACAAAAGAGCTTGAATGGCGAGACGTTTGCAGCGATTGCAATGCATGAGAACGACAGTTCAAACGCAGCCAATACAGTCGAAAAACAACCTGCTGATTGGCTTACGGTAGCGCTTATGCCGCTATCAGATCCACAGATACTGGAATTTGCATCGGGGCAGGGTGTAAACGACCCTAATGTATTATTGAGTGATTTACAGAGGCGCAATGCGCAGGCATTTGCACGGCGCCCGCAGGATTTGATTGAGCTTTGCTCAGATTGGCGTACGCATAGAAGTATTCGAACTCACCGTGATCAAGTCGCTACGAATGTTCGAGTCAAACTACAGCCCCGAGAAGATAGGCTCGAACCTGCTGAACTGTCGATAGACAAAGCTATTGAGGGTGCCAGCCGATTATCATTGGCAATGCTGATGACCCGCCGTTTAACGATTCGACATAGTGCAGAGTTTGATGATATTGAAGGTGATGAAGCCCTCGACCCCGCGATTATTTTATCAGACTGGACTCAGAGCGAACGGAAAGCATTACTTGAGCGACCCTTATTTGGGTTTGCTTCGTATGGGCGTGTACGTTTTCATCATCGCTCGGTTGTCGAGTACCTTGCTGCACGACGTCTTCAAGTACTTCGCAAAAAAAGTATGCCTTTTCGTGCACTTAAACGACTTCTGTTCGCTGAAACTTATGGTCGGTTAATCGCCCGACCTTCTAAAAGGGCTATTGCTGCTTGGCTGGCACTGACTGAAGATGGCATATTCGAACTATTACGAGATAATGAACCGGCTGTTCTTTTTAATGAAGGTGACCCTGAATCCTTGACTCCAATACAGCGTAGTCAAACCCTTCGAGCCTATGTTGAACGTTTTGGGAAGGGCGGTTGGCGTGGGTTAAGGGTTCAAAATATTCAAATCCGCCGATTTGCTACACATGAACTGGCCTGTGAGGTTAGTCAGCTTTGGAATCAAGGTATAGAGAACCCTGATGTTAGGCAGATGGTTCTCAGCCTCATTGAAGCAGGGCGTATGAGTAAATGCGCGGATATTGCCTATGAAGTAGCATGCAATTTAGGCGCATCCATAACAGAACGTGTTTTAGCGCTTGATGCGATGGTTGCCTTTGGCGACCCACGCTTAAACGCAATTGCAAATGCGATGGCCGATCAAGATGATTGTTGGGGTGAAGACATTGCGAGAGAAGCTATTTTAAGCATGTTTCCACATAACCTTTCCATTGAGCAGCTCTGCAAGATTTTATGGTGGCTGAAGGAGGAAAAGAAGAACAAAGTCGGAAGTCTGACATGGCAGCTTTCCCGTATAATTGCGAATGCTGATCTTGATTCATCGAACCTTGTTGAACTTCGGGAAGGGTTGGCTAAGCTCGTTTCCGCAGGGCTTCGCTGGAGTGATAATTGGCCAGAGATTGTTAGTGATCATTCTTACTATAGTGATGCGTTAGCTGCCGTGTGTATTCGTGGGCTGAACGTGGATAAATACGATGACTGGTTGCGTGCTAGCATTCTCGCTATGCGTTTATTCAACCGTGAAAACAGTCACACAGATGAATTCAAAACGCTTAATAAGAGTTTTATAAACCTTACTGCCGAACAGAATGCTCGATTAGTTTTTGCCGATGATGCTTTCATGCAATCGCTTAATTATGTTGCTGATCCTTGGCTGCGATTTCTAAGGCTTATATCGAGCGGTGGTTTTGTTGAGTTTCAAACTGAGCGAGACCTTCTTTGGGTCAGAGAAGCTCTCAACGATACAGCACGTACTGTTGAGGATCGAGCCATGCTATTAGAGGCAGCAATATACCTTGCACCGAATAGCGAAAACTGGAGGGCGTACGTTGAAGGGCTGAAGAAATTGGTTGTGGATCAATCCTCTCTTTGTACTGTTATTGATGAACGATTGAAGCCCCCAAAGAACTCAGATCAACTTGCGCGTTGGGAGAAGGAACACTCTGAGCAAAAGGCGCAGGTGGAATCCCAGAAAAAAATTGATAAGGACAGTTGGATCCAGTTTTGGCGAGAGGTCAGTGAACACCCTGGGACGGCATTTTCTCTTGAAAATAGCGGAAACACCGTTTGGGATCTATGGCGAGTAATGAGTCAAGATAGTGAAAGCTGTCGGGAATCAGATTGGAACCGACTTTTCATCGAAGGGTACTTCAGCAAAGAAACCGCTGATTGTTTGCGGCATGAATTGATGAAAATGTGGCGACAAGAACACCCTGTTCCTACCAGTCAAAGACCTGAAGCAGAGCGCAATACATCGTTAGTACGTTGGGGTTTAGGTATTACTGCGATTTATGCCGAGGCTGAAGACTCTACATGGGCGACGAAGCTAACAGAAGATGAGGCTGAGCTTGCGGCAAAATTTGCACTTGTAAAACTCGGTGGATTGCCGATTTGGATTGAGGGCCTTGTTACTGCCTACCCAAGTGTTGTCGAAAACGTTCTAGGTGAAGAGTTGAGCTGGGAGTTAGCGCGTGATGCGAGTATGCATAATCATTTTATGTTGCTGCAAAACATAGGCCGTGAATCTGAACTTGTTGTTGCAGTTATTCTTCCTCGGGTTCGAGCATGGTTGGAAGGTAATTATGGGAAAGTGAGCCATGCCAGCAGCAATGAGGCGGGTGCTGAACGTCTTCGTCACGTTCTGGATATCTTGCTAATACACGGATCAGAAGACATACATACGTCTTTACTGGTGATCGCACATGAGAATTTTGACGGTAACCTTCCAAGGCGGCTGGTTTTAATTTGGTTGACGGTCGTTATGCGGCTAGCGCCTGATGCTGGTATCAACCTGCTTGAGGAGCATATCCGTGCTGTCGAACCAAAAGCAGATAGTCGAGCGGTTATATTATTTGGAGAGCTTTTCGATAATCGTTCCGGCGCAGTAAATTTAACGAATAGCTTATTTACACCGGAATTACTTCTAAGACTTTGCCGCCTTGCCTATCGTCATATACGGCCTGAAGATGATATCGAACATGAAGGTGTATATTCACCGGGTGTGAGAGATAATGCTCAGGGCGTGAGAAACGAAATTGTTAATGCACTACTTAATTTGAGAGGTGAGGACGGTTGGGCTGCCAAGTTGGAGATGGCTGATGATCCCGTGTGGTCCCATTTTAGGGATCGTGCTCTTATTATTGCTGAAGAGCAGCGGGCCCAAGAAATTGATTCAGCAGTGTTGGATGACGAGCAAGCCATAGCATTGGATAAAACGGGAGAATCACCTGTTATGACGAATGAGATGATGTTTGCTCTATTAAAAGACCGTTTAACTGACCTTGATGATTTTTTGTTACAAGAGCTGTCTCCGTGGGAGACTTGGGCGGATATTTCTCTTGAAAGGCTTATGCGTCGAGAAATTGCTAGGGAACTAGATAATATCTCGAATGGACTTTATACCGTCGATCAAGAAACAGTTACTGCTGATGAGAAAGAGATTGATATTCGCCTGCGCTCAGAAGCATCTGATTACCAAGCTGTAATTGAACTTAAACTCGCAGATCGTAGAACAGCCCTTGATTTGCGAGACACAATCAAAAATCAATTGGTCAAAAAGTATATGGCAGCCGAGAATAGTCGATCAGGGTGCTTGCTTATAACTTTGGCTAAAGACCGGCAGTGGCGGCACCCTGAAAGCAATAAATTTATTGGATTAGATGAGCTAGTGTTGCTTCTTCGCGAAGAGGCTGTGCGTGTTGAGCAAACTATGGGAGGCGCCGTTTCGCTAGTTGTTCATGTGTTGGATCTACGTCTTCGATTGCCTAAGGAAAAGGATAGGTGAAACCGCTTACGAGTGTTGGAGTAGTGTTTATATGTCAGCGTATTAGGTAAAAGCTTTCCGTCGATGCTACGTGCCCAGTTGAAATCCAACACGGCAGCTTAGTCGTAGCCTAGGAGGTTCTGATACTCAATTCGACTGACCGATCACTTGCGCAATTGGGTGATAAATTCTCTTTGTAAATCTGTCATCCATAACCTTACACGTGCTTTTCCACCCTGTTCAGTTAGAATCCCCTACTGCAATTGTGCAATAGATTAGGGGGATTTATGCATCATTTACACAAACTAACGTTGGCCATTACTGCGGGTTTATTGCTACCAGCCTGCGTGCCAGAAGTGGAAGCACCGAAAGCGGATCCGGTTGAGATCAGCTTTTTAACATTGAGTGGCGCTGATACATTACCACTGGATTTTGAACCTTATGTGATCAACAGCAAAGGTGAAGTACACCTGTTAGCGGATATTAATCCTGCTGGCAGTAGTGACGCGGGTATCTCAGAATCCCCTGAACAATTGAACGGCAATTACTTTTTTAGCGCTGATGATGGCGTTAATGGTCGAGAGCTTTGGGTAACAGATGGCACCACTACAGGTACTCAATTACTGAAAGATATCGGCATGGGTAAAGACGGAAATCCACGCGCTTTCAAAACCCTGAACGGCAAGATTTACTTCAGTGCATCACAAGATACGGTTGTCGGTGGAGCGATTTGGATATCCGATGGCACAGCGGCAGGCACTGAGCTTTTCAAAGATCTACGCAGCGATAACGGCGGCACCGGTATTTCGCAGTGGATAGCATTCAACGATAAATTGTATTTTGCTACCTACAGTGGCCAAGGGAACGAGCTGCACGTTACTGATGGAACGGTTGACGGCACGGCTCAACTTTTTGATCTTCGCCCCGGTAGCAGTGGTTCGGCACCCAGTGAGTTTGCAATCCTTAACGATACGCTATTTTTTGAAGCCACTGACGGCAATGACGTCGCTAGCGGCGAGCATTCATTCTCGTTGTTTAAAACAGACGGTACTGAGGCTGGCACGTCTCTGGTTAAAGATATCAACCCAAACCCGAACACATCGGAGTTTGCATACAGCGAAGCGCGTATTGATAACATGATTGTGTTAAATGACGTGATGTTATTTGAAGCAACTAACGGTACCGATGGCAATACGTTGTGGCGCTCTGATGGTACTGAAGCGGGCACCTTTTCGTTGGTTGACATTTATCCGCAAAACAATGCACAGCTTTCTGAGTTTACCATTATTGGTAATACAGCGTATTTTTATGCGTCTGACGCAACCGGTGAAGCGTTGTGGAAAACCGATGGAACGAAAGCTGGTACTGCCTTAATCAAGCGTTTTGAAAATGTAAGAAGTATCGCCGCACTGGGCAATAAACTGCTGATCTCTGTGTCAGGAACTGGCTACTATAAAATCTATGTGTCTGATGGCACCGAGGTAGGAACCTCTGAATTAACGACGATGAATGGCAGTTCTTATTTTGTTACGACATTGGGTAATTACGCCTTCTTTTCATGTGATTCGGATGATGATGATCTCGACGAATTATGGAAAACGGATGCAACCGCAGCAGGAACCACCCAAGCAATGGATGGCGACGGCAATGTAGTGGTTTTCTACGACGATTAATTTCGTTCGTCCATGCATGCACGTCAATCGACATACAAGCCTGTCAATGAGCAGGCTTGTATTTTGAATGCATCTATCGAACATTCACTCCGTAAGATAAGAGTGTGATAACACGAAGAGGTTATGTTCAAAAATTCGCTCGTAACCTTGGCGTTATCGTTTGCGTACCAGATAAACACCATCAGCAATACTCAACAGAGATATATCCACTCGTTCATCAGCATGAATCTTTTTGTTGAGCGCACGAATGGCAACAACTGACGCTTCATCGCGTACATCTACAGAGTCTTCCAGCACTTCACCAAATAGCAGCATGTTGTCGAGTATCATTAACCCGCCTGGGCGCAGCAGTTCAAGACAAAGCTCATAATATTTGTTATAGGCAGGTTTATCAGCGTCGATAAAAGCCATGTCGTAGGTGCCGGCCTCGCCTGTTTTTATGGCGTTAGTGAGCGTGTCGGTTGCGGGGCCGATATGCAGGTCGATTTTTTGGTTCACATCGGCACGTTGCCAGTAGTCGCGAGCGATCGCTGTGGTGTCTTCAGCGATATCACAGGCGAGTATATATCCGTCGCTGGGTAGTGCGAGAGCGACGGCTAATGCGCTGTAGCCGGTAAATACGCCGAGCTCGATACAACGTTTTGCGCCGGTTAGCTGAGTAAGCAAGGCCATGAATTGACCTTGATCGGGTGAAATCTGCATGATGGCACGTGGGTGCGCAGAGGTAACGTCACGCAGTTCCCGAAGCACCGGGTGTTCACGCAATGAATGGTCTAGCACGTATTGATGGATGTCGGGGTTAACGCTGAGAATGCCTTTGTGCGCCTTATCGAGAGTTTCTTTCTTTTTCATGTCAGCCTCGTGTGAAAATGATCGAATATGCGAGAGAGCAATCGCTGTGTGCGTCTTAGGTTAGACCGAAAATAGAAGTAAGCTGCTTAGCCTATTCGATTGTTGGTGCTTGCAAGCGCAAACTATGGTGTGGAGAAATAGACGGTTGCGAACGGTTGCGAACGGTTGCGAACGGTTGCGAACGGTTGTGAACGGTTGTGAACGGTTGTGAACGGTTGCGAACGGTAGCGGCGACCGGCAGACTCTTTACTAGAAGAATATGATGAGCCAATAATCAAGGTGTCGGGTAGGCGTGTTGTTATTTGAAGGTATTGTCGCAGTGCTTTAGGTTTATAGCGCTGGGCAGTTTCTAAGGGTCTTGGTTTGATTGTTATTCAGCGGTTAGTAGTACTCTGGTATCGTGCTGTTCTGTGCTCTTGGAGAGTGAATGAAAAAAGTACTGTTCCTATGCAGCAAGAATAAGCTGAGGAGTCCAACTGCTGAAGCAATCTTCAGTAACGTAGACGACTGGGAAGTATATTCAGCTGGTATCAGTAACGATGCTGAGGTTCACGTCAGTGTCGAAGACATCGAGTGGGCTGATTTTATCTTTGTTATGGAAAAGGCCCATAAAAAGAAATTGAGCAGTAAGTTTGGTCGAGTAATTCGAGATCAAAAAATAATCTCGTTAGACATTCCAGATGACTATGAATATATGGATGAAAAACTAATCGAGATACTTCAATCAAAGGTGCCGGCGCTTGTACACTAACTGGCACAGAACAAGGCCAGGCATAAAGACCTCCGCTTCGCTTCGGCCTATGCTGGCAGGCGATACTAGCGTATTACTGAAACGTGAGAGTTATTTCCACTTTCCCCACGGGTCGACAGGTGTTGATGACGCGCCACTGTCGTCTGATGACTCTCTGCGAGGCTTTTGTTTGTAGGGTTGTTTGCTGTCTCTGTCGCTTCGGCCGTAAGGCGAGTTACTCTCCCGTTGGCCGCCGCGGTGTTCGGCTGCTTTTTTCGCACGTTTTTCTCGCAGTCGTTCAGCGTCTTCTAAGCTCAGTTCGGCCGGTTCACCCGGTGTTTGGTCGTTGGGCACGATTCTGTCGCGGGGAGGGAGTTCAAACTGTTCCCGTGAGGCACGTGGCAGATTCTTGTACTCGTACATGTAAAATGACTCAACCTTTTCACGTGCCCAATCCGTTTTCTTTAAAAACTTCTCGCTGGATTCGATGCTTGGGTTGGTTTTAAAACAATTGATGCCCAGATAGGCGAATAGAATTTCAAAACCGTAGTGATCAATGAGTTCGATCAACATGCTTTTCAGGCCCAGCCCGTGTAGCGGGTTATTCTGATAGTTGATGTCTTTGTTCATAACGGATTCCGGTGTCTATTTGGGAATAAAAATGCGGCAGGCATTATACCTGAACCACAGCATCGTGTTGTGGTTTCGATATTTCGCTGCCGTGTTTGATCGCAATTGCACGATATCCACTAGCTGTTGATGGCGTTGCTGCGTGGCGTGGAGATATTCATAGAGCCGCCTTACGCAAGTTTTGGCACCACACAGAGGTACTTGTTTGAGGGGAACCAGAGTTTTAGTGTCAAAGTTGTAGATGCTATGTAGTGAGTTGAATCACCTTCGGCTAGAAAAGGCCTGCTGCTTGAAGCAATCCTAGAATACTGATCGTCAGCCAGCAGCTTACGGTTGACCAGAAGGTAATGGGTGAGTCTTTCCTATCAATAGGTTCTACAAAGAACAGAGCCTTGTTGCGGATGCTAATCCCCACCCAGTAGATGAAGAGCAGTGACCAAATGGCATACCAGCCCATAAGTGTTGCGGCGGTTATCGTAATTAAGGCAATCCATGTCTTCCAATGCCGCAATCGCGCTCCAGCGGATGGTATTTGATGCCCATCGCTTTTGGCAGATGCGTCTGGGGCTTTTTCGTTATTGGTGTTCCAGGGCTCGGGTTTACGCATAGGGTTTTTGTTCTCTTACCGGTCACTTGTAAATCACATTGACTATAGTCAACACCACACTTCCAGCCTCCGCCATACAGAAGGCAGGTATAAAGTTTTCGGTACATCATGTCTCATAAAATGTTCGGCGTTATATTCGTCGTATGTGATGTAAGACAGTTTTCGGGAGTTTGTATCATGAAGATATACCTTATCAAAGCCTCAGCAGGTAGTGATTATTCCAAGTACAAAGCCGAAACCGGTGGCCCGCCTCAAAATATATTTGCAGCCGCTGCTGCGACGCCCAAACAGCATCAGATTGAAATGTGTGATGAAACGATCGGTATGAAAACCGACTTCAGCTCGGATGCTGATTTGATCGTTATATTTATGTCGACGCCGGATGCCTATCGCGCTTACGAAATTTCCAAACGATTTCATGACAAGGGTAAAACCATTCTTTTCGGCGGGTTGCATACCCAATTTAATCAAGAAGAAGCCGCAGGGTTTGCCCATGCGTTGATCCTCGGCGAGGTTGAAAGCTACTGGGAGCAGGTGTTGCAAGATGTCGAAAACAACCATTTAAAACCTGTTTATGAAAGCCATGAGGCGGTTGATCTCGCCAACCTCAACCCTTACCCGACAGATATTATCTCTCCAGCAGAATACGGTTACACTTGGTCTGTTGTTGTGACTCGTGGGTGCCCATTCAAGTGTGATTTTTGCCTAGTACACGAGTTCTTTGAAAGCTTCACCCTGCGACCTGTTGAGCACATTGTGGAAGAGCTGAAACACCTAAAGTCTATCGGTGTCGAGTGGGTTGAATTGCACTCCGATAATCTGATATACAACAAAGCCTATGCGCTCGAATTGCTTGAAACGATAGCGCCAATTGGTCTTAAATTTTTTGGTGAGACAACGGTGCTGATTGCTCGCGATATTGAGTTGCTGGTGGCAGCCCAAAAGGCGGGTGTAAAGGCGATACTATTGGGCATCGAAACACCGTCGGCAGAAGCATTAAAAGCGCAGAAAAAGTCTTTTGTGAAACCGGCAAAAATGAAGGAATACCTAGCGACTATTCGTGCGCATGATATGGAAATTTGGGGCGATTTTTTATTCGGCTTTGATGAGCATACTTCTTCGATATTTCAGGAAACTATCACATTCGTGCAGGATATCGGCGTTGATAAAATGGTGCCACATATGCTGATTCCGTTTCCGGGCAGTGAAACATTTCGAAAACTCGATGCAGATGGGCGTATCTTAATCAAAGATTGGTCAGAGTATGACGGGAGCCATGTGTGTGTCAGCCGAAACAAATGTCTGTTGCTGAATTGGAAGGGGGTATGGACTACGTGTGGCGCAAAACCGCTAAAATCAGCGAAAAACTGAAGTATTTATTTGGTTAAGAATTAGCGAGAACGCCTGTCGAATTTTAATGTGGGTTAAGGCTTTGCTTCGCACGTTTTGCGTCAGGCGTTTTATGCGAGCACCGGAAGTCGCATCGATGGATATGTAAGCTGCTATGTTTGTTTGATAGGCCCGATACCTGCTCAATACAGGGTAGGTACCGACGGGGCGAAAAATCATTCAGGGCATGAAGCATGGCAAATTCTGTTAGAGGGCCATATGTTGCAGGTTTGCTGGCTGTATCGATTCTTTGGGCCGGCACATTTCTTTTTGTGAAGGTAGCAGACCGAGATATACCGCCGCTATCCGTCATGGCGGTGCGGGCAGTGATTAGCTGTTCGTTCATGTTGCTGGTATTTGCAGTGTTGAAAAAACCTTTATTGACGGATGTTCGGTCACTGCGTCACCAGGCCAGTTTTGCCATTTGTGGACTGCTGGTTGCTTATATGTGGTTCACTATTGCGCGCAGTGAAACCGTTTTGTCGGCGTCTCATGCTGCATTCTTGATTACGTTTTTACCGGTGTCGTCTTGGTTAATTGGTGTGTCTCTGACACACACTCGCGCGTTTCGGTGGATCAACCTGTTAGGTGCTGTTGTTGCCGTTAGTGGTATTGGTTTTATGGTTGGTGTGGATAACATTCTTCAAGGCAGCAACAATCTTTGGTCGTCGTTATTGTATATTTCCGGTCTGTTGGCATTCTCCGTGTCTGCGAGCCTCAACAAACGCTGGTGCACGGGTATGGATCCGTTTGTTTTGACGACCTTTAACCTCTTCTATGCAGCACTGGGGTTGGGCACGTTGGCCTTGATTTTTGATGCACCATTTTCAGCGTCTTATCATCAGGACTCGTTGCTGGCTTTACTCGGGTTAGGTGTTTTCAGTACAGGTGTTGGGTATTTGATCTTTTATTGGTTGGTGCTGCGTGCAGGTGCTGAGTTTGCCTGTTTGAATGGTTATCTAGTTCCGGTTTTAGGTGTATTGATGGGGGTTATGTTTTTAGGGGAATCGGTCACACCAATGCAAATACTGGGTTTGTTTTTGGCGCTGGCAGGCATTTACTTATCAGAGTGGGATAACGCAAGCTTAAAGGGTATTTGAACTGACGAATGCGGAAATAACGCCAAGCCCTTGATCGAAATTCCAAGGACTAGGCATTTACCAAGACGTCGACAGCGTGTGAGTTGACGGATTAGGCTTGAGCGTCGGCCAGGCGTTGTTTCAATATCGATTGATAGCCGGTGGTATAAAAGTGTTTGTCGCGAACCGGGCGGGTCTTGAAGCGGCGGTGCACCCACATGTATTGCTCGGGCTTTTTACGGATAATCTCTTCCATCACCTGATTGATACACAGTGCATCTTGCTGGTCGTCGCCACTCGGGAAGTCGCTCAGAGCTGGCGGTCGAAAATACTCAATCACATAGCCGCTGTTGTCGGGTTTACGGTAGTGAAAACAAACCACAATCGGTGATTTGGTAATATTGACCAAGCGGTTAGCGGCTACAATCGTTGCGGCTTCGACACCAAAAAACGGAGCAAATACGCTGTGTTTAGCGCCGTAATCCTGATCCGGTGCATACCATACTGTGTTGCCTTGCTTGAGTCGGCGAATAAACAAACGTGTATTGTTGCGATCAATAACCGCGCCACAGTTACGTTGGCGGTTTTTGAGGATCATCCAGTCCATCACTTCATTGTTCTGCGGGCGATACGTAGCATCTGTTTGTGTGTACATTGGCATCAACGTGCCGCATAGCTCGAGTGTCGTAAAATGGGCGCCTAGGCATAATACCCCTTTGCCTTCGGCTTTAGTGTCTTCCAAGACATCCAAACCGCGTATTTCAGTAATCCCGCGCAGCTTTTGTTCAGGCCACCACCAACCAATAGCGGCTTCAAGAATTCCGCAGGCATTGTTGGCAAAAATGGCTTTGACGATCTTTACTTGTTCGTCTGCGTTTTTTTCGGGGAAGCACAGCTGCACGTTAACTTCTGTGATGTTTCGCCGCCGTTTCAAGATGCAGTAGAGCAGGTGGCCAATATGTGTTCCTAATGAAATTATCCATCTGTGTGGTAGTTGAGTGACTAACCAAAGCAACCCCAGGCCCATCCAGGTTGGCCAATAGCGGGGGTGAATACAGGATTTAGGCATTAAATTTCCGATGTGGCGATTCAGGTCTGTAGCATTGCTGTTGTCAATTTGATTGGGATTATTAAGTTATTGATATCAATCGAAATTAGCAAATACTAAGTGACTGTAGACTACCACACTTGTACGGTTTGTAACTATCGTGCACCAAACCGTTGAGCGAACCTTGCGACCTTCTAAGCCCCTTAGTTAAGTTGTCTTCCCTTCGAGTACTCAGGAGCACCGTTTGGTTGCGAATAAATGCAGTTAGTGGAACTAAAGAAGAAGCCGTTTGTGTGTGCTGATGAGTCGTTGTATCGTGATGAATAACCCTTAGAACGCTATCAGGGCTTTGTTTATAGGGGGCTCGGTACTATGAGGATAGATTGCTTAAACTATTCGCTATTTTTCGTCGTTAGATACTGACACTGGCATTTATCAATACGCCATCATGGGACATTCCGATGGGGTAGCCGTTTTTTACAATACCCTTCTGTTGTGACAATTGATGCAGGGGACCAAATGACTTGCCATCCAATACACAGTTTGTCGACTTGGATATTTTGATTATTGGCGCCGAAACTATCGGCAATAAAGGCTTATCTTACTGATTTTGCGTGAGCCGACAGCACGAGATAACAGCCAACTAACGGCTATGGAGTAAAAGAGGTAGAGGTTATTAAGCAAGTGGCAAAAGAACTGGATATTGCCGTATCGATGACACCGAGTCATTCGAAATGTATCTATGCCAAGTTGGGTATCAGCGGCAAACATGAGCTAGTGGGTAAACACTAGTTTTAGGTGCGATGAGAACACGTGCTTACGTTGATTGATTCCCACAGTGCTCTTTTTTGGTAGTGTTGTTCTATCCGTGATGGGTGCGTTACGTAGTCTCAATTTAATTAGCCCATTTGGCCCTAGAAATCTCACATTTATCTGAGATTCTGCTCTTTGTTGTACTTAGGATGAACCCGAGTATGGATGATATGTCGAACGCGTAAATGGGTTGTTTAGGGCAACTCATGCGTTGCAGGTATTTTCGTGCGCATTGCATGCGGGAGTCTTCTATGCCATTTTCCGAACCTTGGAATACGACCTATGAGCGGGGGGATATGATCTATGGTTTGAAGGAAGAGCGCACTAACTACATGTTTACCGTGAACGCGTTTGAGCATTCGATCGGCGACCCGACTCGATTTATCGATTTGTTCGCGGGAACGACGATAGAAAAAGAAGGGGTTTTCAAGAAAAAAATCTGGCCAGTCTGGTGTGGTGATGTGAATCAAGAATTTCTTGATTTCATGCAAAATCACCCGAAATATCATACTGCTTTACGGCCGCTAACAGGGAGATCAAGTGGTGAAGAGGAGGTTGAGGGCAAGAGTGATGATGTTGGAAGAAAAGTCAAAGGGGGTATAGAGTGGATGGTTTCTCGAAACGATGCTGACCGCCATCATCTTCACTTTATCCTTGATGGCATCGACTTTGACCTTGTGGCCTCGAAACGCCAGATTATAAAGCCCGGTATGCGTCATAGTGAGCCCTCATACACCTCGGTAGAGTTACGTTGGCTGTACCGAAATCGTCATGAAGCAAACGTCAAATTGAATGTACAATTTTGGATCAATAGTGTGCCCTGCGGACCTCCATGGGAGGATACATTTGCGAGTGCTCACCCAGGTGGCGCTGAAGCACAATTAGCGTGGCAGCGGTATCACCCGAAATCTACCCCTTGGGAACCACACATGGATTATGAGTGTGAATGTTTTCAAAAAGTACACCCTCAGAACGGTACTTTTAATGCCCGTAGAACCGTATATGTCTGCCGAACTTGTGGGTTTGGTAATCGTATGCCCGTGTTTGCTCGCATGACGGCTGAGCACTCCGAACGTCACCTAGGTGACTGGTGTTCGAAATGCAACACACAAATGTGGCACCGCAAACATGGCACCATTATGCCGGGGGGGTCGATTTACGTTTGCAAATGCGGCAATGCGGAGTCGTATTGGGGCGGCTTTAATCATTGAGAGCTTAGACGCTCATTCGAATGCGCCTCACATTCAGTACATCTCGCACGCCGCATACTAATTTGCGCTTTAACGGGGTGTACCGACATCTAGCGCGTAATTGTTAACCCTTGAATGCCGTTAAGCTTCCATCAGTAAGCGCGACATTTTCAATACGAGTTTTCTTGGCAACAGCGGAACCATCCACTCCAGTGAGAATTGTAAAATTCGATCATTGAAGCAAACCAGCTTACCGCGTTCCATAGCTCGGTAGCCCTTTGCTGCCACCGAATCGGCTTTGTGGGCAACCTTCATCACGCTGAGCCCTTGCATATTGGCGGTGTCGGCAAAGCCGGTATGAACCGGGCCAGGGCATAATGCGGTAACGGTGACGTCGAATTCAGACAACTCTTCGGCTAACGACAACGAAAACGATGTGACGTAAGCCTTTGTTGCGTAGTAAACCGCTTGAATCGGGCCCGGCAACATCGATGCCGTTGACGATACATTCAGTACTTTGCCGTGGCGACGCTGCACCATACCTTCGAGGTAGAGGTGAGTGAGCTCGGTAAGCACGCGAATATTGAGATCGATTATCTGGGTGCTGTCGGCCAGTTTCTGTTGGTGAAAATGACCCAGGCCGCCGATACCGGCGTTATTGATCAGCACATCTATCTGCAGGCCTAGTTGTTCGGTTTTTTCAAAAACCCGTTGAGCTGCTCCGGGGGAGGTGAGATCTTCCGGTAAGACGGTGGCTTTAATCTTGTGGGTCGATTCCAGGGTCTGTTTCAAGGCTTCCAGCTTATCTTGGGAGCGAGCAACAAGTACCAGGTCGCCTCCTTTTGCTGCGTGGATCTTGGCCAATTCGAGACCAATGCCACCTGAGGCGCCAGTGACAAGTGCTGTGTTGCCTGAGGTCATCGCTCGGCTCCTTATAAAGGGGTGGAAGATAAATGGGTGGAGGGTGTCGGTGGTTAATTGATAGAGATACGCGCACTATAAATTGAGTGCAATGGCTTGGATAGTTAAGGCACCAAATTGCTATATTAGTTACATGTATTTAACGCGATGGTGATATTCCTAGATTCGATTCACTGAGGGGCTATTAGGTTTCCTCCGGTTGGACCTCGTTGAATTCGAGAGGAACAGGATTGTTTGCCATAGTTGTTTTACATAGTAACGATTAGATTGAGACGCATTTCAAGGCAATGCCGATGACTGCGCCATTACCTTGAAATTAAGCGCTTACGTCGTTGATCAATATGGCCTCAACCCGCGAGTTTCTCTTCAAGAAATGCTACTTCTTTAGGAATAGCATCTTCGCAATTGGCGATAATAAACTTTTCAACTTTACCGCCAACAAGTGGAATGTTGGCTTTCGCCTTGTATGTAATGGCGTATTCACAGCCGGAGTTTGTCGGCTTGATCGTCATATCCGCAGATAACGATGCCGGTTGGCCTTCGATGGTGAATTCAGATTTGCCGACAAAGTTACTGCCAACCTGCTGCCAAGACTCTTTCATATGTAACGTTTGTTTCGGGTCAAAGATTTTCGCTAACACCTTAGGTAGTTCTCGCACTACTTCACGGTTCATAATGACGTGTGTTTTTATGCCATCTTCTTCGACTTCAGCGTCGGCACTTAACTCGCCACACTCGAGTGATCGTTGAACCAAAAAATCCGGGTCAGTTAGTAGTTCAAAAACAGATTCGGCATCGTAAGGTAAGTTGTACTTGACGCTCATGGTATTCCTTTGGGGCTGATTGTTCGTGTTTTTATGCGTTTTAGCCTGCCATTTTATTATCTTTTCTGCAATAAATAGCCCTATTTACACGCTACCTCAATGCATGTGGTAGAGCACTGGCGCGCGCCAAAGCTGTATCAGAACACGGTAGTATTTCTACTGGCAGAAACAGTGTTTTTAGAATAACTTTAGGTAGCTGGTTATTAAACATAACTCCAGTTATAAAAAATAGATGTAAGTAATTGGTTAAAACGTTAGATTTGGAATGTGGATTAGTATGGTATTGGGATCGATAGCTAGTCAGCTCGGTGCCTCAAGCATATTCAGCGTAAAGTCACTGAATATTGACATTTCTGTGTCAATATTTGAAATAGGTTGATAGCTTTACTCATTGTAATTTATGCAATAAATTCAAAAGCCTACAGGGATAACAATAGGAATGTGGTATGGCAGTTAGTGAATCTAAAACTAACACTGATATATTGTCTCAATATATTCATCGGCCGCTGGCGATCGGGATGATAAACGCGATAGGGCGCTTACGATCGCGTATGGGTATGAGCCCCAAGATCTGGTCGATTGAGAAAATGGAGCAGCAAGCATTAAAGCGATGCGGGCTGACACGAATTCCATCGACTGCTCACCGGGAAGGCCTTGCTGTAATGATTGAGGATGTACAGCAAACTGCATTGAATGCGGTAGGTATCATATTGTTTAACGGTTTTTGTGTTAACAGTCTCGTTACCAAATTTACGTTAGAGCAGCAAAAGAATAATCCGACGATTACTGAAACCACTATTGATAACCCGGTCGTTATTGCTGGTAGTGCGCGCACGGGTACGACGTTATTGCACCAGCTACTAAATCTGGATGATCGCCATCGCAGTATGCTCGGTTGGGAAGCGTTGAACCCGGTTGATTACAAAGCGGCTTCCAGTGCGAAAAAGCGCTATCAACGATCAAAAATAATGATCAGTGCAACGGATTATCTAGCCCCGTTAGCGGCGAAAATTCATCCCTGCGGGCCTGATTTGCCGCAGGAATGCAATATCGTGCATGCTGTCGATTTTGAATGTCATCAAAACAGTGTTTTGTTTGAAATGCCTCAATATCAACGTTGGATTGCGCAACAGAGCTGGCAACGCCGTTTGGATACTCACAAATTATGCCTGCAAACATTGCAGCTTGATCAACCCGACAAACGCTGGGTGATGAAGTCGCCATTCTACCCCAGCGCGCTTGATAACTTGAGAGACACCTATCCGGATGCAGACATCGTTTTTACCCACAGAGACCCGAAAGGTTTATTAAATTCGTTTTGTAGCTTGGCCTTGTCTTATCGGCAGATCGTCACAGATGACATAGATCTTCACCGTTTGGGGAAGCAGATGCTGGAGCTGTTCGCGACAGACCTCGACCAGAGTGTTGATTTGTTGATGGACCCAAGACACGCGAATTCTATTTATCACCTTCACTACGACGAATTTGTTTCTGATCCTGCGCTGCATTTACGCAAACTCTATGATCATTTTGGCTGGGAGTTTACACCTCAAGTTGCTGCGAGCCTTCAAGCTCATATGGCCAATGATGCCGAAAAAACACGGGCTAAGCACAAGCCTTCATTGGATATGTTTGGCCTGACTGCTGAACAAGTCGATGCGGCTTTTTCGCGTTACAATGCGTATGTTAAGTCCATCCGACAAGCAGTCGATGTAAATGAAGCTTCATCCACATCGAAGCCTGCAGTATTACAACAAGTCTCTAAGGGGATTGGAGCAGTCTTAGAAGAGGATTCGGATAAGATAGCGGAAGGGAACATGGAAGAAAACGCAGCGTGTGATGTCTCAGGTTTGGTTGTCGCCTAACCCCAAAAGAAGGGAGCATTAATGCTCCTTGCCTATATGCATATCCTTCCCATAAAAAACCCCCGGGTTCATATCTTCCAGATATTCATCCCGGGGGAGCAGGGTTAAGTCGGTTTATACAAAAACAAGCTTAGCGACTTAGATCGAGTCGAAAATCATCCATCAGTGTATTTGGGCCTTGGTTGCTGGGCGTCGATAAGTTGGCTGCACCAGTAAACGGTAATGAAATGTAGTTGCTAGATGCTGAGTATTCGGCACTGCTTTCATGATAGATTCAGGTTGTCCGTAGTCGTCGCGCGTCTATAACTAGATCGCTCCATTGGCGTGTTGAGTTGCCGTTTAGACTAAAGACAAATTGATACCTGTGCTCCCCGTATTTGGGGGGATTCTTATGCGGGTTGTTTTGATGGTGTTGTATTTATGTAGGTCGGTTGGATTCATAGGGTCTTTTTTAAATAGACAATAGGGAACAATGGTGTGAACCCGAGCTTTTCATAAACCGGTTGGCCGGCAGCCGATGCTTGAAGCACGGCCGCTGTTGCCCCCGTTTTTTTGGCTTGCTGAATCAAGGCCTGCATCATTTGATTTGCGTAACCCTTGCCACGAAACGTGGCGGGTACGCCGATCTGATGGATGCCCGCGATGTCGCCGGTAGTAAACAACAAACCGGTCGCGGCTGCTAATCCTGTTGTTGGTTCGATACCGGTGTAGATATAAACATTATCTCTTTCAGCCATCTGCTGAATAATTTCTGGGTCAATGGTGTAGCCAAAAGCTTTACTGCCTGTCGCGACCCAAGTAGCAATATCACTGGCGTTTTTTACCTGATGAATCTGCATTGCTGTTGGAGTTGTGCCCGAAGGACGTTGTGGATCTTCAATGGCGCTGTTGAGGTCCAGTGCCATGGCGGTATGTCGCATGGCTTCGAACCAAACTGGGTCGTTGACGATGAGATCTTCCATGGCGGTGATCGCGTCGGCTTTGTTGTTCGATGCCAGATCTGGCCAGATCGGTAGTTTAGCGTCTGCTGAAGTATGCTCAGCTACCGCCGCTAAAAGCTGTGCATCGGGCCGGTAATCACTCAGCCACAAGCGATGTGGCCAGCTCCGGTTTTGCTTTAGTGTGACGTGCTTGAATACCTGTATATCAGCTTGATACGCCGACCAGAGCTGGGTCAGGTTTTCGATGTTTGCTTGGTCAATTTTTACCTTATGACTGTTTACCTGATCAATGTGCATAAAGCACCTCACTGTTTGTTAAAACCACACCCACAATCAGGGTTGCTATACCGATGAGTTTTATGGGAGTGACTGAGCTTTGAGGGAGATCGAACCAGCCGAAGTGGCTGGCAATTGTAGCGACGAAGAGTTGTCCACCAAGAGAAAATACCGTCATTGGGCCAATGCCGATTTTAGGGATCAAGAAATAGAGCATACCAACCCCTAATGCACCCAGAAAACCGCCCGATACATACAAATAAAGGGGGGCGTGGGTTAGTTGATCGGCACTGCTTGCTAGTTGGCCGGATGCAATCGCGATTACCCAGCAGATAATTGCTCCAACCGAAAATGCGAATCCGGTGCTTAGCAATGCGCTGTCGATCAGAACACCGAGGCGAGCATTTAACGTTGCTTGTAAAGAAATAGCAACGCCGGCCGCTATCGCGAGTAGAGGCAGAATGTTCATTTACATCTCCACCAAAAAATCAGCAGTTGGGAAGCGAACTTTTGGTACCGAGGCCTGACTGTCTTCTGCGTCTCTATAGCCGATAACGCAAGCAACTGATGTTGTTAGGTGGGCGGATTCTAGCCCTAGCACGCGATCAAAACCTGCAGTGTTGATGCCTTCCATCGGGCAGGTGTCTACACCTTGGATGGCGGCAGCAGTCGTTAATTGGCCTAGTGCGATATAAGCCTGCCGATGTGCCCATTGGATGACCTCCGCGTTATCTTTTTGGCCGAGTGTAGTTATCAGGTATTGACGAAAATCATTGAGAGAGTTTAGTGATTCGCCTCTGATGTTACTTTGGCACTGCAGGTAGCGATCAACGATGGCGCTAATGCCATCCGTGTGTACGGCAAAAACGAATAGATCAGAACTGTCGAGTACTTTGTTTTGACCCCAAGCATGATCTACTAGCCGTTGGCGCGTATCTTCTGCAGTGACGCGGATTAATCGATAAGGTTGTAATCCGTAGCAGGATGGCGTCAAACGTACCGCTTCAATTAATTCATTGCGTGTTTCTGTGCTAACAATGCGTTCTGAAAAGGTCTTTACAGCGTAGCGCCAGTTCAATGCGTCAATCAGTGTCATGATGTTACCCTCGTGTTATTGCATCGTGTTTGAAGATGACGAGGATAATAAGCGGGCAATGCCGATTGGGCATTTACATAGGTTGATAGAATCAGGAAGATCTTCGTATGCGGCTCAACTGGGTCGGTGTAATACCCAGGTGAGAAGCAATGTGATATTGGGGCAGACGCTCTGCAAGGGTGGGGTAGTCGGCGAGAAATTGCTGATACCGTGCACTGGCATCAAGCTGAACAATCGAGATCTCACGTGCGTCCTTATCGAGCAACCAGTTTTTTTCGAGGTAGTAGATTTGGAACATTTTCAAATCGTTGTGTGCTAGCAGTAATTGGCGATAGCGCCTGAAGTCAATTTCTACCAATAAGGTTTCCTCCAATGCATCGAACGCTAGCTTTGATGGCGTATGCGTCAGTAATGCCGACATGGCACCGGGGAATTTTCCTTCATCAAAAAATTTCTTGTTGTACTCATTGCCTTTTTCGTCACTGACATAGCCACGGATCAAACCATGGTAAACCCAAGCGAAACTAGCGGGTATGCTGCCTGCGGGGTAGAGCACGTCATGTTTATCTAATCGACGCACCGTGATGATAGCTTCAAAAGCCTGCCAGGTACTGTCGCTGATCGGGTAGTAATCATCGAGGGCGTGTTTTAAAGCCTGTAGTATTGCGTGGGGTGCGGTCATGATTTAGACATTTGAAATTAGTAAGATGATGAATGCCGAAACAAGCATATCATCATCCCAGTTAGTGTGGCGCGTTGGCAGACATGCCCAAACGCTAGCGGTGGGCTGCAACAACAGTCTCGATCATGGCGCTGATCTGGTTTCTCGAATAATCCAGCTCTGTTTGGGTCTGTGTGTCTAGTTCGAAGCTCACAGTGGTGCCGGGGCCGGCAAACTGGATTACATAAGGAAACATCGGGTGTTCTTGATCGAGCACTGGCAACGTTTTCGGGTTTCCTGCCGCAGAAAACCACAGCTCCAGATATTCTTGCCATGTCAGATTGACATCACCAATCAAATACGCTGTGCCAGATGTACCTTGATTAAAGGCATTTAAAGCGGCCTCTGCGACTGATTTGGAGGTTATATGGTTGGTGCCGCCAACGGGGGCAAAGTCAGGCATATCGGGTATTTTACCGCTGGCATAATCAACAATGGCAGAGAGGTGTGGTACCGGCAATCCCTCGATGAAACCCAACACAAATGGCGCATTCAACGCAAAGACACTGAAATGTTCATCCGCAAGTGCCAACACCGATTCACAGGTGTTGTGGCGCGACGTAACATAGGGGCAAACACCGATTTGTTGTGGTGCCACTTGCGGGTAGAAGGTACCGATGTAAACGACCTTTTTTACGCCCGCGGCTTTAGCCGCTGCGATAAATTCCGGCACGGCTTTATCGTTGGCGCGCGCATAGAAGCTATCCGGGGATTCGGAACCATCCATCGGTACGTTACGAATATCTGCAGCGGCTGAAAAGACCAGCCAGTCGAAACCTTCCAGGCGAGCGGGGTCGATCGTATCGTTGATGTAATCGGCCTGGATGAAACTCAATGATGCCAGTGCTGGTGCAACAGGGGACGTGCGCGACATTATCGTCACATCGTGACCGTTGGCTTTGAGGTGTAAGGCGATTTCACCGCCGATGAGGCCAGAGCCTCCGACAACTAATACGTTCATGGTGTTTGCTTCCCGTTGTAACTAGCGATGGTATTTTACCGCCTTTTCGATAGCGTTGGTCACTTACTTACTTACTTACGGTTCTGAGGCTACCCTTCTTCGTCAGTAGGCCAGGTTGTTGGTTCACCGATCGTTATAAACCTCGATAGATGAACACAGTATTCCCAGCATACTATTTGCGAGACGTTTTATTCGGGTCGTAGTTGTATAGCGCCGGGTCATAGCTGTAGCCAGACAAATGCTGTCGATAGTCACCTGGGATCTGCTTCTTACACACTTTGACTTTGGCGGCGGTATATTGCGTGGCGTAGTAGGTGAATTTGCGGGCTGATTTGCAATTTTTTGCCGCCCACGATTTTGCTTTACGCGGCGTATCGTTTGATGCCAGTTGGTCGACATCATCGGTGCTTTGTGGCGAGACAGATACGGCCTGCTGTACGTTAATTGGTTTTGTTACCACGGTGTCGTAGTCGTTAGAATCTTTAGGTGGTTTGTCGGTAAAGTGCTTTTTGCCGTTCTCGTCAGTCCAGGTGTATATCTTTGCTGATGCGTTGACCGCCATTAATGCGATCAAGCTGATCAGCAATGTTGCTACGCGTGTTGATGTGGGAAGTCGCATTCCATGCACTCCTTTCTGGTTGATGGAAAAACGCAGGATATCGTCTTACGTTTTTTAATCAATGGCATAAGCTACAGATTGTGTGTTTTTAAGAAATCTATCGACTTACGCACAGGCATAGCGATCATGGATTTTGATTACTGGCATAGCCGTTGGGTTAATAACAAAATCAGAGTTCACCAGGGTACGCCCAATCAATCTCTAGTGACGTGTTTCGGAGCGCTAAATCTTGGGTCTGCGGCTCGTATGTTTGTGCTTTTATGTGGGAGGGCACGTGATATCGCATGGATACTGGATAAAGGCTGTTCTGTGGTTGCCGTTGAGTACGAAAGCACTGCGATCGATTAGCTATTTGATGAGTTTGCTGTAAATCCGGTTGTATCTGGCGAGGGGGTATCTAAGCGTTATTCGGCAGAAGATTTAGAAGTATATAGTGGCGATTTGTTATCTAACATTAGAGCTGTTTGGCTGTACTGATACCGTCTCTAACAAAGTGGATATAGTTGCATTTCCGTTGGAAAAACGCTCTCGATATGGTGCACATCTAAAACGTTTGGCGACGTGCGCACCGCAATTGATACAGGCCGCAGCTGTGTGCCAGCGAACCTATCAATACCCCCCTTCGAAGTGAATCTGACTGAGTTACACTGGCATTGTTGCAACGAGTACTGTTTAACATATGTTGATCAGCGAGAAATATCTGCGCTCACATAAAGGTACGTAGACTACCGATGCTAGTGCCTAAAACCGGATAACGCGTGAGCGCCCGCGCACAACGATAGCTTAGTGTGACCTTGTGCACGTTCGGCCGTATTTCACCCTATATTAAACACTCGTTATATTTGCCTCATTCGGAAATTTCCTGTTATTGTTATTGTTATTGATCTGGATCAAGTTTGATGTGGTTTAAGAATCGACATTGGCATGTTTGGTGCAGAAATAACAATAACAACGATTAAAACATCGAAAATGCGATTGGAGTGCATCCCATGCTGACTATGACCCTGTTCTTCGCTTTTGTCATTGTACTGAACACATATGCAACAGCGCGTTTGTTCAACGGCGCCCGTGGTGATACCTGGAAGCGTCAACGCCTGTTGGCTTTTATCTGGGCGGCACCGGTTGTTGGTGCAGCCGCATCGATGCTGCAGCAGCCTATTTTGATACCGATCTCACATTCAAACGACTAATGGCTTTCTCTCACGACGTAATTCCATATCGCGGTCGTGAGACATTTGCACTCTTCTCAATCATTTCAGATACTTGTAGCCGCCGCCAGCCTGCCTCATAACGGGCAAAATCAACGCTACGGGATACTAGAAATGAACATGAAAACCTACCGCTTAATCGGCTTACTGCCGATTTTTATAATTGCTACTGCGTGCTCTCCAGAAATCGGCAGTAAAGCATGGTGTAGCCAAATGGATGAAAAATCCAAAGGTGACTGGACTGCAAACGAAGCCGGGGACTATGCAAAACACTGTATTTTCAGAAGCGACGACTAACTTACAGTCAATGGTTCGTAAATATTCGCTGTTATCGTGGGTAGCACGCTAGAATATTTGCTGGTTATCTTTGCATATAGTTTCACGAGCGCTACTGCATTGAACCTGAGCAGAAGCAGGCCAAGAGCATAGCTACGCACCCCATCCAATCAATACCACCGCACTTTGAAGGCTTATCGTGATTGCCTGATGCGTGTGCGATAGGGTAAGCCCAACATGAATGCCATTCGACTTTCTGTGCTTATTGCAGTTTCCGTTGTCGCGATCATCATCAGTTATGTATATCTGGATCGACCCTTCGTGCACTTTTTTAGCGCGCATGATTCACGTTCTATGGTGATTTTTCACTACTTCGCTAACACGATTACGCAAGTGATCGGCGTAGGGATATTTGTTTTTAGCGTTGTTTTTGCTATTCGCCTGCTAAAGAAAAATACAAGGCCGAATGACTTACCCTTATTTGTTGTGTGTATGGCTGTGTTTATGTCGCAGTCTTTTCGTACCGTTTTAAAGGCGGTGTTTGGGCGAGCCTGGCCAGATACGTTTAAACACGATAACCCCTCGTTTTTGCAAGATGGGGTGTACGGCTTTCACTGGTTTTCGAACAATGATATCTATCAATCGTTTCCTTCCGGTCATGCTGCATTTATCGCTGCCTTTGCGATCTGCGTTGCGTTGCTCTACCCACGGCTTCGCTGGTTTTGTGCGCTGCTTATGGCTTTGGTTTTGACCGGGCAGTTAGTTATGTATTACCACTTTTTGAGTGATCTGATAGCCGGATGCCTAGTAGGCGGGTTTAGTGCGTTGGTGTGTTATGGATTTTATCGTTCGGTTGAGACGAATGAGTAACCCGAAAAAACGTTCTCTTATCGACACTTTCTTGCGCGCCACCAAGATATCGTGATCTCGATCATCACTGTTTCAAGCATGGATGCCAGTAAAGGAATACGCGTATGAATTCAGAAAATCTCGTGAATACTATCGTGAGTTTTCTACACGAAATCGGTTTGAGTATCGAGCTGACGCCGTTAACCCAGGATACTTTTCTTCCCGGCGTTTGTTGCCATAACGGTCGCATCCTGGTTGATCTAGACCAACTCGCATACCCTGGCGATATTCTTCACGAAGCCGGACATCTGGCACTGCTAAATGAAGACGAACGTGTATTAATGTCAGGTGATGTTGGTGACGATGGGGGAATGGAAATGGGCGCGATCGCTTGGTCGTACGCGGCTAGTTGTTTTATCGGGTTTCCGGTGGAAGAGTTGTTTCATCAAGGCGGTTACAAAGGAGACAGCGACTGGTTAATCGAGCAATTCGAACATGGTACCTTTATCGGTTTACCTATTCTTGAATGGAAACAACTTACTCATGCTGCTGGAGAGAAGTGTTATCCGCAAATGAATCGGTGGCTTTGCTGATAGGGCGGCACCGCTAATTCGGAGCGGTTAGTATGGAGCAAGCGAGGTATTCTCCGCGTCTAAATCTCCCAATTCCCCTGTGGCGTCGCTGAAAACCCCAGCTGTACCTGCCAGCCCGGATTGAAGGTAATGTGATACTCGCGTATTACATTGTCAAAGAACTCTTTCAGATCATCCAAGCTCTCGATAAACACAGCATCGCGTTGGCCGGGGATAAACGCAATAAACTCTAGTTCAACCTCAGAAACCAGCGGCCTACCGGCTTCATCGCTGTGATGTACCATGTCACCGCCGGTGTATCCGGCACGTTGAATTGCAAGATTCAGAGCACTTTTTACTGTGATAGCAATGCGTTGAGTAATATTGCCCATATGCGGATCTTCATGGCGGATAAATTCCCGGATAGATACCACATGTCGGTTCGATCTAGGCACTGGCCGGCGATCGGCATCGGTAGGACTGTAGACAGTTGCTCGTGGAAATACCGCCCATAGATCGTAATCGCCGGTCATCGCAGAGCGATATAATCCGGTCAGTGAAGGGCTGCACATAGGGTCAACAAGAGCCAATACGGGTAAAAGATCGTCGCCGGTTGCTGAAGTGGGTTGGTCTGGTGCTGATGGTAAGGCAACTTCATTGGCGCCATAAAACACGCCCCATAATTGCTGACCACAGGCACCAGGAGCATTCATTGTGCGTTTTAATACGAATTCCATTCGCGCGCCATCGGGTGAAACAGCCGAATAACGCATGGCATTAATCTTGCCGCCAATACGTGTCATACAGTGCATTTGTTCAAGTTCTTTACGCCGATTTTCAGAAATAAAAACCTGTATTTGACCGGCGTGATATCGATACAGTGCGGTATGTACGTCTTTGCGTTGTGAGCCTCGTGCCTCGATAGATCCCCCGCGTTTGGTGAAGCGTGGGTCGGCCAAAACAAAACCGGCCATTGGCCCCCAATTGCAGGATTTCGCTTTGACATGAAAACCCTTAGATGCATATCCCTCCATGATCAACCCCGTTGCATAGCGGCCCACTGATCGGCTGGCGATTACGCATTGCAACAAATCGGCAACACGCTGAAAACAGCGGGCATGCTTGATGGGCATCCCAGATCTTGAGCAGGCTTCGTAGCTATCGCGTATCACAAATCCCTCGTGCGCTTTCAGTGACAAGTGGGCATGCGTTTATTGAGACCCAGCGAAAACGCGCGGGTTCAACACGCATTGGCTGAGTACCTGACCGGTTGCAATATGCAGGTGAGCGCGCTAATTCATGTATCAATTTAATACGGCAATTTATTCAGTTTCCATGCGGAATATGCATACTTCTATGCCGCTCGCCGTTGATAATAAACCGTTTAAATCAATGTCGGATGGGAATGATGAAAAACAGTAAATTATCGATTGGAGTTTTAGCGGTTTTGTTGCTTGGTGGCTGCGCAGCAAAGCAAGTTGAATCGGGTGCTGAACGCGTCGAGTTAACTAACGAAATGCAAGAAAATCGCCAATGTACATTTGTTACCGAGTTGACCGGCTCGCAAGGGAACATGGTTACCGGTGACTTCACCAGTGATGAAAATCTGGTAATGGGTGCAAGAAATGACCTTCGCAATAAGGCTTATCACGAGGGTGCAAATCTAGTTGTGATTCAGGATTCAGTGCATTCTGCAGCGGATGATTCTTGGGGAACCACAAAAATCACGTTGGTCGGCAAAGCCTATAAATGCATGTGATGGTTTGAGAAAAACGGCTTCTTTCGTTGCCGCTAATCTGTAAAAAGGCGCAATGATATTCAAGGTGCGGTTTATATTATTGCGAGATTTGGCGGCAGCTATTAGGTCTTCACTCACTCTGGGTGATCTTTCGGTTTAATCCTGTTTTTGCACTCGTTCCATGCATATTATTGATCCATTATTTAGTTTTTCAAAAGAAGCAGGTTTTTATCACAAATAAATCGTTATCACTGCAATTTATTTGTGATACTTGTCACTTTTTTTGAAAATTCAATACCCCTCATATTTGATTCGCCTCCTTTGATCAGTTCGCCTGAATAAAACTCTCTGCACTTGCATCTTAGCCATACCACGAGGGCGACTCCGCCCTTCAATATTGCGCAACGGATTTCGCAGACGACTGATTGGCAGCGGGTTGTGAGCTTTGTTGCTCAGCTTATATTAAAGAGGATGTAGCTATGAGTTTACTGACCAAGGCGCTGTTTGCAGGGACGGCTTCAACATTACTTTCACTCTCTGGGGCCGTTTGGGCTGACACATCTGGTGAGCATACGTCAGCTTCAATTATTTATCTTGCCGGGAACGCCGCGGGTAGCGGTATTGGCGTTGGCTCCTGGTTGTTGAATTCAGGAGCAGACGAATTCACCATATACGATTCCAATAAGTTGACTGTACCTAGAGTTCTGGGTTTAACGATGGACACAACATTGGTCATCGCTAAGGCAGGAGAGGGGTGGTCTGGTACGATTACACCAACCAAATGTTATGAAGATACTGCTGATTATTGTAGTTATGTCGATGTGGGAGTAGCAATTCCATTGAATACGGTGACTGTAGATGGAACTTCGACGGTTCAGATTGAGTTTGGTTTGGCAATTGTGCTCCCGGAAACGGTGGACATTACTTATACGTTTGTCGAAGGTGACCCCTTGGAACGTTTGCTGCAACTTGGTGGGCAAATGCCCGAGTAAGTAATTTTCACGTTACCTCTTCGCTGTGTCATCAACATGGCGAGATGAATTAACGTACCACCGTGGCATTGAGATTACTAAATGCGCGGTGTGCGTTAACCCATAGCGTTTGGAATATCGCTTTTATTTTCCACACAAAAATAATCTCACGTATTCTCAGGCTATCGTTGATAATAGCTCTAAGTTATTGATACTACTGATATCTGTAGTTGATACCTGTTTTTCTCCCGTTTGCTAACTCACAAAAACTGCTGATCCGAAATAATGGTGAATTTGTAACTTACACTGTAAATTTAAAAAATGTAGAATATGCGCAATTTCCGAGGTTAAGCTCTATTCTGGATCCTGAAACATGCAGTTATCTTTTGCAACCAAATGCCGTATTGCCGCCTATTCGATCAAAAACTCGTTCACTAAACCGACGTTTCGTGGGTATAACCCGAACGATGCAAAAAAGTTCTATGCCGACCCTAACCCGGTTCTTGATGAGATGCGTAGGAATCATCAGATCTTTTTCTGCCCGCAAATTGCGGCTTGGGTCTGCTCACAAGATAAAAAAGAAACCTTCGATATGGGGCGTAGTGATAAATTCAGTCTGAATTTCAGTGACTGGCGCTTTGCTCCCAAACCGATCCCGGACGATGAACAAAACGCGCTCGAAAAGCTCCTCGCGAACCTTCTGATCGTGCTTCCGAGTGCTGATCATATGCGGATTCGCCGCTTGGTACAGCCGGCATTTTTACCGCGTAACGTGGTTAAAATGGAAGATGCGATCAGCCGAATCGTGGATGAGGCATTGGAAAACGCAACCGGTGATTTTAATCTGGTCGAGGTTTCTAAAGAGGTGCCGTTAAAGATCATCGCCGAATTGGTCGGAGTACCTACGAATTTTCAGCGCGAATTTAAAGGTTTGGCTGAAGCGATTCTGGCAACGTATATGCCGACGGAAGCGCCTGATCCGGCGTTAGCATTTGAAGGCATTCGTATCGTTAAATCCGTGATACAAGATCGTCGCGACAATCCGCGTGACGATTTTATCTCGACGTTGATTCAAACGGCTGATGAAGATGGAGATCGTCTGTCTATTGATGAAGTTATGGCATTTGTTGCCTCGCTGTTAACCGCAGGGCCAGACACTACCGCGCATTTCATCAATTGTGTGATTTATACTGTCGTACAGTATCCCGAAGTGATTGCGGAGCTGAAAGCCGATCCATCGTTAATCGACAATGCCGTGATCGAATCCAATCGACTGAATTACTTTGCCCACAGTGGCGGCATTCGTTTCGCCAAAGAAGATGTCGAGCTGTGCGGCGAGAAGATTGCCAAAGGCGATATGATCAAGTTTAACGTCAATACCGCTAACCTCGATCCGTCGGTGTTTCCCGATCCGTTTACGTTCGATATCCATCGTAAAAACTTAAAGGATGCCTGGATCTTTGGTGCCGGCAGTCACTTCTGTGTTGGGGCGTCATTGGCGAAAACCATTGGCCGAATCTTCTTGCAGAAATTCATCGAGAAGGTGCCCAGCCCGGAGCTTTTGGGCGAGCCCAAATATGAAAAAGATTTCATTAACCGCAAGATGACTTGCATGATGATCCGAAGTCATGAATAAAGACGCTGTTAGACAATAACAAAAGTGCATTAAACGACCGGGGGATTCATGAAAGTCAGCACACAGGTAGCAAATCTATCCGTACAATATCGGTGGATCGGGCTGATACTCGCCCTGGTATTGTTTGCGGCAAGCTTCACTGGCTTCAAACATTTTGTGTTTGATAGCACACCGCGGGCTTTCTTTAGCGACGATTACCCCTATTTGCAGCAGTTTGATGAAGTCGAAGATAAATACGGCAAAGATAGTCGCATGTTTATCATGATGTCGTCAGATGAGGGGACGCTGTTTACCCCCAACGCATTGTCTGCATTGATGGCATTAACGGAAGAAAGCTGGACGTTACCGAGCGCGTTGCGTGTCGATTCATTAGCGAACTTTCAATACAGCTACAGTGAAGACGACGATATTGTGATTGATGCGTTATATGATTCGTCTGAGGCCCTGACGCCTGAAGCGGTCAAGCGTATTGAGCGTATTGCAATGGCATCGCCGGATGTCATTGACCGGTTGGTGAACAAAGCCGGTACGCATGCATCGATAACAGTAGCGCTCAGCCGTCATGACACTCAAGAGGAAGGGCAGGCCGAAGAAACTGCTTCTGCACTGGCCGTGTATGCGCTAACCGAATCTATTGAATCCCGTTATCCAGGCGTTAAAACGTGGGTAACCGGTAACGCCATCAGTAACTACCATAATCTGACGATCGCAACCAATGACATCATCACCATGGTGCCGGTGATGTTTTTGCTGATGTTTGTGATGGTCGGCGTGTTGATGCGCAGCATTACCGGTGTCACGGTCAGCCTTGTGATTGCGATCATGGCAACCATTGGTGCGATCGGTTTCTCATCGCTTTTTGGAACCGTGTATTCAACCCTGGCGATTAACGCAGTGATCATTGGCATCACGGTCGCTATTGCGCATTGTATTCATATTATTTCGTACTTTCTGCATAGCTATTACAGCAACGATAAACTCGAAGCTATTCGCTTGAGTTTACGGGTTAATTTTATGCCGGTGAGCATCACTAGCTTAACCACCGGGCTAGGTTTTTTAAGCCTGAATTTTACTGATTTACCGCCAGCGGCACATTTGGGTAATGCCTCTGCGATGTCAGTATTGTTGGCGTGGTTGTTTTCTTACACTGTGTTGCCTGCATTGCTGTCGATTATGCCCGTGCGTAAGCCAAAGAAGGCCGAGACCAACACCGAAGCTACGATGTTAAAACTCGCCAATTGGGTCATTGCACGCCAACGTGGCTTGTTGATTGGCTCCATTGTGTTTTCTGTTTTGATGCTGGCATTAGCCTCACAAAACACGATCAATGATCGATTTAGTGAAATGATCAAAAAGCCGCATGAATTTCGTACCGATAACGAAGCTGTCGACCAACAGTTTGGCGGTTTGTATAACGTCAATTACGACATTAATGCAGATAGTGAAGGTGGTATTACCGATCCTGCCTATATGGCAGAGCTTGAGAAGTTTGTTGGCTGGTTACGTGAGCAACCTGAAGTCACCAGTGTGTATTCGGTTACAGATACCATCAAACGCCTGAATAAAAACATGCATGGTGATGACGACGCTTACTATCGTATTCCGGATAATAAAGATCTGACAGCGCAACTGTTGCTGATGTACGAGATGAGCGTGCCGTTGGGTGTTGATCTGAACAACATGATCTCGCCGGATAAATCCGCTACACGTGTACTCATTACCACCAAGAGTATGGATACCGCTAAGGTATTCGCCTTGCAGGATAAAGTTGCTGCTTGGCAGGCGGAAAACCTGCCTGAAAATCAGCGTCACCCGGGGGCATCATTAGCGATTATGTGGTCGCATCTGAGTATCGACAGCCTGGTATCGAGCATTGAGGGTTCTTTTGTCGCCTTAGCGATTATATCCGCGGTATTGATGCTGGTGTTGGGTAGCTTTCGTTATGGCTTGATTAGTATTGTGCCGAATATCATTCCTGCGGCAGTGGGCTTTGGTGTGTGGGCGGTTATTTCCGGTGAGCTGGGCTTGGGGTTAACCACTGTCGTGATTATTACGATGGGTATTATCGTTGATGATACCGTGCACTTCTTATCGAAGTATCAATTTGCACGTCAACATGAAGCTCTCGATGCCGAAGATTCCGTACGTTATGCCTTCAAGCATGTCGGAACCCCACTGTGGATAACGACAGCGGCACTGGCTTCAGGGTTTGCCATTTTGACCTTGTCACAAGTTCACGGTAATGCAGATTTAGGCTTGCTGACGAGTATTATTCTGATTGCCGCTTTGATACTGGATTTTATCTTATTGCCAGCACTACTGATGTTTATCGATAAGGGTAAAGGCGTAAAATCTAGTGTCTAACGCTAGCGCCTAACCTAAACTGCCAAGTGAATTGCGGATTAGGTTTAGGCAAAGCCGATGAACATAGTATCAATCAGTTCGGTGGCCATCTGCTCAAACGACCATTTGCTGTTGAAGCTTTGCGAAATGTGCAGCGTTACCAGCCCATGCATACCCGCCCAGAATAACTGGGCGGCCAGCTCGCTATCCACACGGTTAACGCCGGCATCTGAGCTGACTCTGGCACTGCTTGCCCACGCTTTGTTAAGACGATCGAGTTGGTCTTGTAATTGCGGGTGAGTCGTTTGGTTGTATGCGTTGCGATCGAACATCAATTGATACAGGGTGTGCTTTTCTAGCGCAAACTCGAAATATTCTCGTGCCAGTTCGTGCATCTTTTCCATCGCCGGAGAATCACTTTCGGTAATGGCATCCAGACGATCAATAAAGGTTTTAAACCCCCGCGCTCGGATGATATCCAGCAGTTCTTCCTTATCTTTAAAATAACGATATGGCGTCATGCTGCTGCAACCATAGGCTTTGGCGATGCTGCGAAGTGATGTGTTATCGATGCCGTTTTCTTCAATCAGCGTCAATGCTATGTCGCAGAACGTCGATTGAAACTTTTCAACATCTGCAGAGGAAAGTGGCTTGGGCATAGAAACGAGCATATCTGAGTAAAAAAACGATTATAACGAGAGCCGACCCAGACTGCGACTATTGCTATTGACCGTTTATTGGAAGGATGTGGCATGAGATGCCAGTACGTCAGTCGATGTTCTGGTTTACGCTGATGCTGCGGTTGAGTGTCGCCTTATAATTAACGACGCCTGCGATATATTTTGGGGAGGCAAAGGCTCAAGCAGGTTTTTGCGTTGAGCTGCCTGACGCGTTAATGTTCGGGTCTGCACCTGACTGGTTGATCGTATCTTATGAATAAAATCCTTTTGGTTCCTTTTGTCTTTATTGCGTTGCTGATTCTTCAGAGCTGCAGTGCCTATGAATCGGACGCCGGCAAGGTCGTGCATCTTTCAACGCAGAAGCCAACGCCAACGATACTGTCATTGGAAGAACGCGCTAATGGGTTAACTTCTCAAGGCGCCTGCGAAGCCGAGGGCGGGCAGTGGCAGAAGGTCGGTAAGCTGCAGCGCGAAGCGTGTATATTACCGGCGAAAGACGCGGGCCAGCCATGTACGGATAGTAGCCAGTGTGAAGTCGCCTGTATTGCGGTGCAAAGACGCATTGATGCGGGTTCAAAAACCACGGGGCAATGTCAGCGTTCGACGCAACATTTCGGCTGCCGTACCTATGTAAAAGACGGCGTGGCTGAGCCGACGTTGTGCATTGACTAGTTCATGGTGCCTACCAATATGACAGATATAACCAACCTAGGTGCGCCATTTTTGCACCGCATCAGCGGTATCGAAGAGCACTTCGATCGACGCCGTTACCCGTTTAATATCCCTGCATTTGAAGCGGGTATTGATCTCAAGCTTGACGCTCGAGTCACTCTACTGGTTGGCGAAAACGGCAGTGGGAAATCCACCTTGCTAGAAGCCATCGCAGAATGCTGTGGGTTTGACCCGGAAGGCGGCAACCGCGACCACTTTCGGGAATCCTTTGAAGAGCGTTCAGAGCTCGCTCAAGCACTGAGGTTATCGTGGCACCCGCGCACAAAGGAAGGTTTCTTTATGCGCGCAGAGAGTTTTTTTAACTTTGCTACTTACATTGAAGGCGTGTCTGATATGCGTGCCTATGGCGGAAAATCTTTGCACGAGCAATCTCATGGTGAATCATTTTTGGCGCTGTTTGAAAACCGTTTCGAACAAGGCCTTTACATTCTTGATGAACCTGAGGCGGCGTTATCGCCGCAACGGCAGCTATCGTTTATGAGCATTATCAATCAGCTTGAGTCACCAGGGCATGCGCAGTTTCTAATCGCAACACACTCCCCCATCTTGTTGAGCTATCCGGGGGCTAAAGTAATCAGCTTTGACGACGGTGTTATCGAAGAGATTGATTATAGAGACACGAGCCATTATCAATTGACCAAATCGTTTCTCGAATCGCCAGAGAGATATTTTCAATGGCTGTTTGACGAATACGGTGATTGAAACGCACAACGTCTAGTTCCTCCGATTGTTACCAAAGGCGCATTTCAGCGCCGAACTGTTCAAGTGTATGCGCAGGTTGTCGACAGGCAAAAAGATGCATTTAATATGAAGGATTTGGATTGTGCGATCGGTCGCTACGGCTTGAATTATGGCACTTTTCAAGGAACTTCATTGCTGGTTTCTTTTCTATTACTGAACACAAGAGCTAACGACGTTAAAGCGTCTTAAGCGCTGATAGTGATTGGATTTAATGGATTATTTAGCTCTAAGGAAGAACTTTAAACGGTTGGTTGTGTGTCGCGGTTCTGCCAATTCTCAGTTTTGATCGATTGAGTTTGTCACCGACAATATTGTCTTTTACAGCAGTTATGTTTCATTGAAAAACGATTTAGATTTGTTTTATATATGTTGCAAAGGAATCAGCTAACCCAACACTGAAAGTACTTCTTTTCGGACTCATACCTGAAACGTTCATTTTACGATGAAACAAGGAAGTGACGTGTTTGCTAAAGAGAACTATCGCGGTCTAATTTTTGCCACCCTTGCAACTCTGCTATGGGCAGGCAACTTCGTCGTCAGTAAGTCGCTCTATCAAGAATACAGCCCGGTGCATCTGAGCTTCTGGCGCTGGACATTCGCCTTTATCCTGCTGTTACCCTTTTCATGGCATCGATTGACTGTTACCAAGTTAGCAGTTGTACGACGCCACTTAGGCTTTCTGTTTATTGCCAGCTTGTTTGGCATGTCACTGCAAACCTTTCTGGTCTATCAAGCTGCCCATACGACATCCGCTACCAATCAAACCTTGATAGGCATTTCTGCCCCGGTGTTTGTATTGCTCGGTGGCTGGCTCATATTTCATCGCGTGCCGAGTCTGCAAACACTGCTGGGGATTGTTGTGAGCTATTTGGGGATTTACTTTTTAATATCAAAAGGAGGCAGTGCAGGAATCACTCCCGGGGATGGGTTGATGCTTGTCGCAGCTGGCTCGTTTTCTGTTTATACCTTGATGATGCAAAAACAGCCAATAGCGTTAGATGCCCTGTTNGTATTAACACTGATGGCCGGTTGTGCTGCGTTTCAATGTGGAATTCTTTACCTGTTAATGGGTTCGCTTGGTGATGTCAGCGGTTTTCATTTACCCGGTAAAGAAGTGGGTGCGCTGTTGTATTTTGCTATTGGCCCATCCATTTTAGGGTATCTGTTTTGGGGTAAGGCGATCAACGAAATCGGCTGTATGAAGGCCGCATACTGTTACTTTCTATTGCCAGTTTACGGCGCAGCAATGGCAGTAACGCTACTGGGCGAAGGTATTAGTTTGCTGCAAGTTGTGAGTTATNTCTTCATNGTTNCAGGTGTGTTCATGAGTGTAAAAGGCGACAGAGTGCATGTGCGTGAATACGCGTGACGAATCTTCAGATGGTTTGATGCGCGCGAGAAATCATCTCGATGCATCTAACATTTATGTGAATGTTAGTGTGCAAGAGATGATTCCGCCGCGCTATTCAGAGGCTTGTTAGTTGACGGTAATTGAAAACTCGTCAAAGTCGATATTGCCTGCACCATTCGTCGATGCGCGAATAACGATGTTATCAAAGTTACCTGTCGCGTTGGCATTGGTGATATCACCTTCGATATTACCGGTTGTAGCGTTTACTGATAACCCGCTCGGTAACGTGCCACCTTGCAAAGTAAAAGTGATTTGGGGCAAATCAAAACCACCGTAAACGAGGGCTTTTTTATCGACGGCCGTGGTGCCCGTGCTAGGGCGAGTCAATGTTAGGTCTCGGGTTGCCAGCAGATTTACCTGGCCTGCGATATCCGCAATGTTAGTGGCATTCACAACGTAGATACCACCTACATTGGCGGTGATCGAATTGTCTTTACCGGTAACGGTACAATTCACTGCGTTGCGGCCAGCTATCAACTGTGAAGCGGTAAACGTGCCGTTGAAGGTAACTGTTCTGTCAGTGGTTTCACCTTTGGTTAACGTTACCGCATTGTCGTTTGCGCGACAGGTAACAGCTTCAGGGCCATTAATGGCATTAATTGAAAAATTAACGTCGCTGCCCTCATACACGAAAGACAATATCACGCTGGAAAACACAGCTGGCAATGAGGCCACACAAGCGCCGAGAGCCGGCATCATGGCTGCGATTCCGTAGGTTATGAATTTTTGTCGGGCTTCGGTCGAGACAAGTTTCTTGAACATCGGTATTCCCCTGAAACAATGGTAAGCAATAACGCTTATATAACATAAGGTTTATGGTGATTCTGTGACTGCACGTTATAAACGAACACTAGATAATCTTTTTGTGAGCCGCTATGCAAAAGCGTTAGATCCATTATCTGGCTTTATTCAGGCGCAATAGTGTGCGCCTATGTCGTGTTTCTCAGATTTAGATCAACGATAAAGCCTACAGCCCAAGGCCTTTCAAACGATTAGCCTGTGCGCGATAGAGCGACGGCGCATAGGGCGCATCAGTTGCCTTAAGGCCCAAAAACCAGTTGAGGTGATCGGCGTGGTTCATCTTGTAATCATCACGAATCACATGGCCCAGCTGCATTGAACAACGCGGAATAATACCGTCGTCATCGTCTCCAGGAATGAGTTTTGTGACTGCAGCTTGCACGAGGTCGGCAGGATCGAAGCGATTCGTTGTTGCCACGTTTCCACCCCATGAATAGTAATAAATACCGTTAACGAGGCTATCACCATCGGCCGCACATAACGCTGAGGGTAGAGCATCGGCATATTTGCTATTGAACACGGCAATGCCCTCAACACTCATAACGTCCAGTGTGGCAAGTATGCTCTGTTCGAAATTATCTTGGCTGACGAAGTCGATAGCATGACCGAGCAGGTTACCCATCAAACCGGTAATTAAACGGGTTGGCGGAAAGTCCAAAAACTCTGCATCAGCCACATCTGTGCCGAAATTCGCACCGGCTACAGAGGTTATCGAAGCAACCAGATCAGGGCGCACAGCAGCAACGTAGCGAATGGTAGGCGCACCGAGGCTGTGGCCAATCAGGTTGAACTTGCTTTGGCCAGAAACCGCTGCGAATTCTTCCAGTTGAGGAATCAACTGTTCGCCCCGCACTTCTGGCGTCATCGTGCCGGAGATACGCGCAATATAAACTTCTGCACCACCGTTTCTTAGTACTTTGGGTATTTGATAAAAATACTCATGGCCAAAAATATCATCAAAACCATACAGACCATGCACCAATACGATTGGGTACTCGGTTTTCGAATACTCAGGCTCATCACCGAACAATAAGGGGTGCCCAGGAATCGCAAAGGTAATATCAGTTTTACAGCCAGAGAGAGTCAGTAACAGACTCAATATTGTGGCAACAACAGCGTAGTGTCTCATGATCTGGGCGTACTTGTACTTATGATAGTGAGTGGCAAATGCGGATTACCGATAGTAGACAAATAACCGAGGTAAACGCGATAACGTCACTAGATTAATGCGGTATTACAAACCTTAAAAACTAACATTGACGTTATAGAAGTCATTGGCCGCCCGTTAGAGCGCCACAGAAACGGGTACTTGATTAGAGAATAAATCGGAGGAGTGCTCACCTCAGATGCCGTGTTGAGGTAGGCACTATGCGGTGAGAGTTAGGAATCTAATGATTAAATACAAATAATAACAATTATCATTTGCAATTATGGGATTTCCCTTATAAAGTAGATCTCAGTTAAGGCGTTCACGGCGCTTTAACGCTCATTAATCTCTCTCGTAGACGACGTAAGTTGTCTTGCTCTTTGCCGGATCGCTGATCCGGCTTTTTTCGTTTCTAAATCGAACTAATCTGTTAGCTGAGAGTTATTTCAACCAGTAAGCAATGACTCATTGTTTACGTCAGATACTTTTCGAGCCGGCTCAAATCTGCGCCTTCCCATGCTTGGTTTAACTGATCGATGTCGTAGTAAAAGTCTTTATCGTAAACCAGCTTGCCGCCTTTAATCTCCAGTGAACTCATCACACTGTTATGGAATGTATGGCCAAATCGATTGGTGTATGTGACGTCGATTTCGGTCGCCAGTTTATTGGATAAACCCAACGAATACATATTACTGATAAAGGTGTTTTTGGTCGTAAACTCCAGCTTCGGAAACTGCTCCATGTAGATCTCAAAGAACACCGTGAGCATTTCTTTGCCACGTATTTCGCCGCTAAACGGCAGGTTGCCTGGGTAAACTAACACCGCATCGTCAGACCAATGCGATAACAGCTCTTCAACGTTACGACTGTTTATGGGTTTGCTGCCCGTCGCATCCATCATGGTTTTTAGGATAATGGCGCCGATCATGAGTGATAATCTCGCAGTTTCAGTTCAGAGGAGGGTATCGTGGATGCCTTCAAATTTGTGCACTGGTGTTCAATCGCGTTTTCGAAATAACATCGCGTCATTTTTTATCCTTGTTTGCATGAGAGCCCTGAGCGGTTAAATGAAGACTACTCATGAATTTGGTGCAGTCTAACCTTGCATCACTACAGCAATTAAATGCTTCACCCGTATAGGTGGTGCACTTATCGAATGGTTGTTTTGGGTTCAACTCATCGGCAATGTTTTGATAACCTCGGTAACGCCGCCGATAAGCATCTGAACACCGATGACGGTTAAGATAAGCCCCATCAATCGTGTCACGATGTCCAATCCACCTTTACCGATAAACTTCAAAATTTTGGCACTGAATATAAAACAGATAAAAGTGATTACACATAAAACGGCAAAGACAGATACAGTGATTCCAATACCGGTTATGCCGCCGGATGCCGAGTAATTCATCGCGGTAGCAATCGTACCAGGCCCAGCGAGTAACGGAACGGCTAATGGTGATACTGCGATATTTCTAACATCGCTACCATCGGTTGAATGCAGTGTCGAACCTTTACCGTTGAGCATATGGTAGCCCACGAGGAAGACCAAGATACCGCCAGAAATACGCAACGCCGGTAGCGTGATACCAAATAGATGAAAGATCGCTTTGCCCAACAGCGAGAATGCAAAAATGATACAAAATGTCAGTATCAGTGCTTTGGCTGCGATCTGAACCTGCTCTTTTCTATTACTGTCACCCACCAGCCCGGCGAACGCTGCCGTATTGGCGATAGGGTTCATGATTGCGAAAAATCCTAAAAACACAGTAATTAGCTGGGTATAAAACTCGTTCACTGCAGTGCTCCAAACATTGTTTGCTTACCGGCTGATTTGCTTTCTTACGATAACAACCGCTAGTTAGCGGCTTGTTGTTTCAGTCAGAAGTAAGAATGATAACGCGAGAAATAACAAGCTACGATCACTCGTAAGAGCACGATTATTGTTACTGGTGCTGAGCCTAAAGGATACATGCTAGGTAGGCCAATAACTAACGATATAAACATATGCTAATAGAAGGCTGCTATAGCTTGTGGGAAGACATCAGTGTGTTGTGCTGAAGTCGGTCGAAGAATATAGGTGTAAAACAGAACGTGTAGAACGAGCCTGTGAATCGACCGGGCCCGCTACGTGTATAAAAAACCTGTTTGCCGTCGCTAAGGCAATAATGCAATCGCCCGTACTAAGTCTTCTCGCGGTGGCAATTTATCACTGATCTTTTCACCCGTAAGTGCGTGGTATGCAAGACCCCGGAGCAATTTTTTGTGCACACTTTTCATCAGTGGTCGTATCAGCACAACGCCCATTAGACGCCCGAGTAAGCCAAGCTTCATAACAAAATCCATCTCCATTTTTACTTCACAGGTTGTTTCGCTCAGCGGTTCGACACGAAAGCTTGCGCTGACTGATTCCATCGGTAATGTAAATTCCGACAGTACCAATCGAAAGTGTTTATGCGGCTCATACTCGACGATCTCTTCGTGCAAACTACTACCGTCGTTGAACATGCAATAGCGTACTGCACCTATCCCAGTTTCTTTGTTGCCAACGATGAGTGACTTTTGTACGCCGACGCTGAATTTATCCAAGCCGCCAAAGTCATCCAAAATGCACCAGACCCTATTTGCCGTAGCGTTGATTTGTATAACTGATTCCACATGGTGCAACATACTTTTTCTCATTTCAGTGTGTTTAAACCCTGAGTATTTCACAGCGCTACTGACAGCGTTGTGTCAGTAACCAGTGAGAGTTATTCCGTGCACGTTCAATATCTTCCCCCCATTCATAGGTACCGTACTTGTTGGGCACTCTGTAGTCTTTGAGAGGATTCTACTCCCAAGGAATGCATCGTGAATAAATACCGTACCCCTTTTAGCCTTATGCTATCTGTGCTGCTTGTTGCATGTGGCGGATCAGATGATTCGTCTGATCCGAGCGGCAATTCAGAGCCTGTTTACGAGCCAACATCGTTGGATTTCGAGCGCGAACTGGTTGTAGATCACAGTGAAACACCGGATGGCATCTACTTCGTCAGGTTGCATGTCGACGGACTGCCATTAAATAGATCAGAGCCGATGCACGGGCAATACGAAACGTTTACGTGGAAGGGTGTTTTACAGATTGTTGCAGAAGAGGGCAGTGATAAGTGGGGTATCATTCAATGCCCGTCTGAGTACGATAAATTTGACGGTGAGTACTCGCTTAATGACGACGGCAACATGGTGTTTGCAGACTTAAACGATGCCGTAGTAGCGATTGAAAACAACAGAGAATTTTCGGTATCTGGCATCAACCCAGAAGGCAGAGGCGATGATGCTCGGTTCGTTTTTGAAGGCGTTAAGATCGCAGAGAGCAGCGCGCCTGACGCTAATACATCCGATAGCCGCCTCATCAGTTATACATTCCCGGGTAGTCGCTTTCAGATCAATACTTACTCCGACGGTGAAACCGGTTTGACAGAGCCAGTGACCATGGGAATCCGTTGTTTCGAAGACTATCGCGAATCCGGTGTCGAGTACGAAGAAGGTGTACTCACAGAGGAATACAATGCACGACTCATTATTGCTTCAGCGGAAGACAGCGAGCAAAAAGTCGCTCACGCCTTTCATCAAACTTACAGTGCGCGTAGTGACTGGAATGCTGAAACCGAAGCGTTTGAACGCGAATCCAGCCAGGCGACAGCGTTAGTCATTTTTAGGCGTTATCTATTTCGGGTTCAAGACAGCATTGAGACTGAATCATATGGCGAGCTGGCCATCGACGGTGTGTCACTGAACGTAAATAGCACACCGCTGACTGCCGAATTCGATATGCAGGTAACGAAAAGTAACTCGACTAAAACGGTCTCTGCCGAGTTGTTTTTGCCGCTAGGCGAATAAGTTTTTGTAGGGGGAGGGCAATAATGCCAATGTCTTTTCCCTCAATAACTATGGCGAAAATCGGTTATATCGTTAGATGGATTCGTGGTTATCCATATACAGAGTTTTTTTGCCGTTATAACTCTCAAACAAGCGTGCGTGCGCTATGTGTGAAAACTCATCGCCCCTTGTGTTGTATTGTGAAATCCAATCGATAAGCATATCCAAGTTGGCATCCTGCGCTTCTTTGGATGCATATTTATGTGGTTCCCAAGGCCGGTTTTTGGCATTGGCGATACACACTTCAACCGGCAAATCCAAAAATATGATTTCGCTGGCGTGTGGCATCACTATGTCGAGTAAATCAGCGTAACACCCTTCAATGACCCAGTTGCGGTGTTCAACAACAAATGACTCGATCGTCTTGGTAGATTCATCGGTTGGCTTCCGTACAGGTGGTTGTGATGCCTCCCACGCAATGGTATCGAGGTCAAAATGCGCTAACCCGTTTTTATCGCATAACGCCTTCGCCAGTGTAGATTTGCCCGAGCCGGAGTTTCCGAAAATAATAACGCGTTTCAATGTTGGCTCCTTTCGAGATGGTTATTAAGGTGGCACTTCATGCGGCATTGGCAGTTACGATACAGATGACTGCATTCCGCTGAATCGATTATCCCAATTGCCATTGTGGTGGTGATCGCAGTTTTCTTCGGTATCGAAGCGTATCTGTTTGTTGGCGTCACGGATATGAATGTTAATGAGCGACAACTGGTGTTTAACCGTTGTACGAAAACCGCTGACATCAGCGTTAGCAAGATTGCTATTGGTATCAAAAATACAGATAACCACCAACGATTTCGGAAAGGCCGACCAATTCACGAAATGTGTCAGCCACTGGAAGCCGGTATAGGTTTCTTTGGCGGTTTCGCAGGTTTCTGTTAACGCAGCGATGATTGCATTGTCGATTTTCTTATCGGTCTTTCTCATCAGAAGCCTTGCCGGATACGTGGTTTTGAGCGCGGCAGTTTACCGTAGAATCGATGTATTTTCCTGTTGAATATACCGCCGGTAGTTACGAACAAGGCCGGTAGGTGCGTTGTGCTTTCGGCTGATGCTATATCATTCTTAGCGACTCGTTAACCAGATATTCTTGGGCGGTTTGATATTGCTACCGACGCCTTCGGGTGTGGGCAGCTTAAGATAGCCAGAGACGATTGCTTGCAGCTGCAGATACAACTCAGCCGGAAGCTCGCTGGATTTACGCGCATTCAAATCGATATGGATATCCACCTGTTCCGATGCCGCAGCACGAAAACCCTGCGTAATGTTATAAACCTCATGGAAGAAATGTAACCGCTTTTTATCGACAGCAAGCAGCCACGATTTGATTTCAAGCTCATCGCCTTCAGATACCTCTCGCTCATATATCATGTGGCTCTCGAGCACGGCTTTGCCGCAGTTGGTTGATCGCACGTAAGCTTCACCCAGTCCGATCGCTTCGGTGAAATTGAAGTGTGCGTCGTAAACCGCCAAGCCATAATGTGTGGCATTCATATGGCCATTAACGTCTATCCATTCTTTCGGAACAATGATGTTTAGCCCGATGAAGGGAATGTTCATACGAGATCCTTGTGTACTCTTATTTGTTAATAGCGTTTCGCTAGAGCCGTTGGCTATTATAAGCATGCAGCCTTCGAGCTAAAAGGCGGCATGCTGGGTCGGCCTACCTTCGTTATGGCTCAACGCAGTTAAACGCAGGAGGTGGACACATTGTTTCACAAACAGCTACCTGATCTCCAGTCGGAGCCAAACACACGCCGCCGCAAGTGCTAACAACTTCTTCTGACTGCAAATCGAAATAGTAAAGTGGTCCATCTGTTTCAGAGTCGCAATCGATACGGCCGATATTGCTACAGTGCTCAACAGGGGCACATGTCTGCGTGTCTATCTCGTAAATAAACTGACTCTTTGCGACGTTAGATTCACGGTCGTTTTTATTGTCTTCATTGCATCCTGCCAATGAAACAACTAACAAAGCATATAAAAGTGGTTTCACGTAAAAATTCCATTTTTTGATTTAATAAATGGGAGTATATTCCCAAATATAAAGGCGAGGGCAATAGTTACTCGAGCGCTTTAGTGTATATCTGAAGAAACTAACGATTAATTGTGTTCTTGGTGTTAATTCTGCAGAAAAAACGGACGGAGGGCTCTCAAAGAATATCGAGGCTGTTCATAAGAGCACGAGATGGGGGCTGCTACGATTTATAGTCGTCGAAAATACAACTAACGCATTAGATTTGTTGGGAGTGGAGCGCAGGCAGAGTGCGTCTGAAAAACTAGTGAGGCCTTCGTTTTTGCTTCACCGCACTCTGATTAATTGAGCCTGAACGTTGCTGGTTTTATATCGGCCGAAGCAGTGTTGAAACCATGTGGCGCTAGTAACTATGGTGCTAGTAACTATGGCGGCAGTCGAAAACAGAAGCATCAGGAACGCTTGAGATCAATCTAATATTCCACGGTGATACGTACTCGATCGAAAACTGCCTGATCAAGTTGTTGCTAGCTTCAATCGAAAACACATTTTTTCCGAGTTGTTGCCACGTATCGGCCGTTCCGAATATCTCGCCATCTCTTTCTACGTAGTCACCATCGCGTAGAAAGCTCATGTCATTCTCAGCGCCGCCATTCATAGAGCAATGCCAAGATCCTGTTGAGGTTAGTACCAGCAGATTGTTTCTTGATTCGAGTGATTCTAACCGTCGTTCTAAATTTTCGAAATTCTCATTAACTTCTGAGGCGATAGCTTTTGTGTTCGGGCTGAACGTATTCAATTCGCTATCGAGCGAATACGCATTCATACTGGCCATAACACTAAGAACTATAAATTTCTTTTTCATTGATAATTTACCCCATATATCTTTTGCTAGTTTTTCTTTTCGTTATATTTAAAGCGTTAGTTAAAGCTTCGCGTGCTATCTCGTGGGCCAAAAAAGCACACTCATATTCAGCCTTTTATAATCAATGTTGCTTCCACAAAGACAAAGAAGCGAGCAGCATGAGTAATACTCTTGTCGCCAGCCTTCAAAACTCAACTAACATAACTTATTGATCGGAAACAGCAAGGCAACGACACTCGTCAGAAGAAATAGTACAAACCTGTGTTTCTGTTTCGTCGCACTCTAACCGATAAACTTTATTATCACTCTTCTTGGTGAGTGCGCTAATTGTTGAGTCGATGATAGCTTTGTCTGCTTCAATGCCAGCTGCTGTCGCATTGTCTTTACAAGCGCTTCGATTGTCATCGCACTTCAGGTCAGAATAGAGCCCTATCGCAGTGCAGCCCTGTAGCGATAAAGCGGTAACGATGGCTAAAAACAACAATCTCAATGTTTTCTCACTTGTATAAATAATCGTTAGCGCCTGCAACCCAATCATCTAACCCTGTACGTGATCGAGCAATTTCAGTACGCTCGTGATTTGAACGCTAGGTTGAGGTGTATCAGCATGATTCTTTTGTATACCCATGAAAACCGCTTTTTCGTATTAAATGCACAAAATCTCGTTGAACAAGCAGGCATCAACACGGTACTGCGTAATGAGTATGCATCGTCTGCAGCAGGGGAGTTATCGCCGGTTGATGTGTGGTTAGAGCTCTGGTTGCTTGAGCCTACTGACTACAACAAAGCCAACGATATTATTGAACGGGCCTTTTCTGATCAACAAACCCGCCAAGCGTGGCACTGCCCTCAATGTAAAGAGCTCAATGAAGGCGCATTTGAGGTGTGCTGGCAATGCGGTGAACATCAGCCAGAACCTAACCATGAGCCTGAGGCATAGAGCTACAATAGCCCGCTTTGATTATCCACGGCTCATTACTGGCTTATACCGCCTTCACGCCCTGCGTATCTCGCCATGGTTTGGGTAGGCAGCGTCCCTCGTAAAACCATCTCGGTCGCCGTTGAGACACTAGCCTTACGCGAACGCGTCTAAATGGCAATTGAGCCGGCTAGAGAATATCGACAACATTTGCTGCTACATCAATGCCGCCGTCGGGTTTCGAAAATGCAGCCGGTTCAGTCTCGCCATTTTCGTTGGTTAGGTCTCTAATATTTTTTTGGACGGTAATGATTGAAAATAGCGATAGAACAAACGCCATGCCATAGAATCCTTTTTCACTTAGGAATAAATCGGCATTGATCAACCCAATGACCAGAAGCGCAACTGATGAAGCAAATGCAGACCAGCACATGCCCAGAAATATATTGGTTACGGGTAGGCCCTCATCGCGATCTCTAACTGTTTTTTGCAGTGTGACTGCTGAAAACATCGCCAGTAAGAATACGGCAAAATAAAAACCTTTTTCATTCAGTTGCATCGCCGCATTCCACAACCCAACTAAATAGCCAATCACGCCAATAGCCAATGCTCCCCAGGTTGCACCAATATAAGCTGCGGTCGGTTTATTGATACTTGATTTATCTAACAACATTTTTATCTCATTCCCTTTTGTTATTCGTAAACCCAAACGAGTCGCTCTAACGACATACCGTAAGGCTGTAAAATAGATGCTATTGATTATAAGCATTTATCATCCGTGAAATTCATTGGTTTTCTGTGGATTTACTCGTAGTGCGTCCAAAGCTTCAATATTTGCTTTACAAGCAGCAATCCTGTTTTGAGTTTCGATTCGTCATCTGCGATGCGTATATCAGTAGTGCACATTAGAGCCGATGGTCTGTTATACCAGAAATTCAAAGTCGCGAGGCATTGAAGGTGCATTATTTTGTCGTCGCCTCAGGCGACTAAGATTCACAATCCTATCGTGCCTGAACTCCATGGACAATAGGGGCAGGCCTTACATATTACAAATGAAGTGCTTGGAAAAACAAAGTGTAAAATGAAAGGCTTGGCCCTGTAATTTTTGTGTAATTTCTGTAATTTGGTCGCTTAGATCAATGGAAAGAATGGAAAGTAGTGGTCATAAAAATGACCGGCATTGAGAAATGCGAAGGTAATATCGCGGTGTTTTTCATTCGCGTCTCCTTTGTTATGAATTGAGCAGGCCGTGTTTAATAAGCAGACCCGGATACAGATTCTGACGAGATTGTGGCTTGCTACACTTGAGAGAATCAGCCAATTTTTGTTGAAAACAGGACAAACTCATGCCAGATGTGCACGCAGGGCTTGCGACGCTGGAACGTGGGCCACAACCGATAGTCACACTTGAACGAAAGCTTGAGATCGGGCAGAGCTTACCGGTGCACCAACATCAGCGAGCACAACTGGTGTATGCAAGTGAAGGTACCATGCAGGTGTCAACGGCCGATTTTTGCTATCTGGTGCCTCCTATGCGGGCGGTATGGATGCCTGCACAAGTGAAGCATGCGATCGAAGCAAAGAGTCAGTTGTGTATGAGCAATCTGTATATTCGCCCAGAGCTGCTTAAAACCGATGAGGTGCGTGTTCAAGTGCTGGCTATTACCCCGCTGATGAAGCACTTGATTGATGCCATGATGGCTGTTTCACAAGATTATACAGCGCAGGGTGCAGAAGCTCGATTAGCTGCCGTGGTGCTTGATCAAATCAATGATCAGCGATCAATCGATTTGGCGTTGCCGATACCCGATGATCGGCGTTTGCAAAAGGTTATATCGACTCTGATAGATGATCCTTCGAATACGCTCTCATTGGCTGATTGGGCTGAGGTGGTGGGGGCCAGTGAACGTACCTTATCACGTTTGTTTGTGGCTGAATCCGGGATGACGTTTGGCCAGTGGCGTCAACAACGAAAACTGCACCGTGCGTTGGAGTTGTTAGATGCTGGGCGCGATATTGGCGAAATCAGTTCAGCACTGGGATACCAGAGCCAAAGCGCGTTCAGTGCTATGTTTCATCGTGTGATGGGCGAATCCCCGTTGGAGTTTCGCCGGGCTAATGAAAGATCCTCTAACGATAGTTGATGGGGAAGATTATCTGAATTGGCGGTGCCATATTTCGACGATGAATATTCATCGAGTTTGAAAATGATGGCACTTCACTCACGGTTCAGAGTCAACACAAATAACGATAGCAAGATTGAATTGAAAGCGTATTACGAGTGTTAGTTGTATGGCGGCTACTCCTTTAAGGTAGATATTCTGGGGAGTTAGCCATTGTAATTTTGACCATGAATGTGACTTTGAGGCAAACATCATGCTTAATAACCGCCAACGTGAAATTTATCAGTGGTTAGGCCAAGGCAGCCACTTTGATTATGATCCGTCGAATTATTCTGAACGCATATTGCAAACCCCTGGCTATATTGATTCTGATGTTGAAGTGAATAACATCGCGGTGGCAGCAATGACGTTATGGGCCAATGCTGTTGCGCGCATTGCAGATACACGAGGGTTGGGTAAACAAGGATTTACCATCGATCAACGCCATGCGAGTTTGATGTTGAATTCTGCCGTGCTGCATTTTCAAAACGGCATTCAGTTTTCGGTGGGCCCAGTGCGTGAAAAGCTCAATAATTTTTATGCCACGCAAGACGATAAACATGTTTTCTTCCAAGGGTCATACCAAACTCTGCGAGAGAAACTGCTGGCTTTTCTGGATTGTCCTAACTCTGAAGCACGCATTCAAGCCGCAACGGCCGGTTTTAACGCACGCGATCTGGATAACCAAGTTGCCGAGCTGGGTTTATGTGCGGCCATCTTGCACACGCGTGAAGAATGGCTATCGACGGACATAGGACGATCCATTGCTCAGAAGCCGATGTTAGATGTGTCTTCCATGCATCATGGCGCGCCTGTTCCTTTGTCGAAATCTGTGAAGCGCCCGTTAGAAAATATTCGTGTTGTCGATCTAACCAAGGTGGTTGCAGGTCCAAACATCAGCCATCAATTAGCAGAGCAAGGCGCAGACGTGATCCACTGCCGGCACCCGTATCAAGATCATACAATTCCTTTCCAAATAGAAGCGAGTTACGGCAAGAAGAATATTTTCCTAGATTTTTCTCGATCTAACGATAAGGCACTGTTGCAGGATTTGATTCGCACTGCTGATGTGGTAGTTGATGGATTGGGAGCAGGCGGTTTTTCTCATGCAGGATTCTCTAAAGAAGCTTTGCTAGCGTTGAATCCTAATTTGATTTATGTACAGATTAACTGTTATGACTTTGATCACGCTTGGGAACATCGTAAAGGTTGGGAGCAATTGGCGCAAACCGTGAGCGGATTGGCGTATCTGCATTCCAAGGGGGATGTGAATAACCTCAAACTGATACCGGCCTTTTTTAATGATTACCTGACGGGGTATTTGGGCGCCTGTGGTGTCGTTGAAGCGCTACTGAATCGTGCAGAACACGGCGGCGCGTGGAATGTGCGCGTATCGTTAGTAAAAACGGCAATGATGGCAGCACGGTTTGCTACCGGCAATGGCAAGCATGACCCCATCGGCACGCATGATTTAGAAACGTATCTGCAGGATGAGGATTCAGGAATCGGCGTATTAACCCGTTTACGGCCACCGATTGATTTTGATGTAACCAAGAGTTTTTCGGGACGACCTGCATCGTATCCAGGCACGGACCCTCAAGACATTGGCTGGGGTGAAGATGCACTGTATTCGGATCTGCCTCGACACCGTAAAAGCCAGCTGCTGGATCGGAACTATATCTTTAACCCGATTAGTATTTAAGGCCATTATTTAACCGAAAAGCACTTATTGACCGAAGAAAAAAGGCCTGCGTAAGCAGGCCTTTTTCGAGTTGGTACATATTTTTATGTGTTCGTTGTTGCGCTGTTTAGCATATAACTGCAGCGGTCAATCGACAGATCGCAACTCAATGACAAATAACATACAAGGCAATGATCGCGCGATCACGAGCAGCATGCTCGGCCATGTTGATCAAGATCCGCGCATTTAGGGAACCTCTAAAAACACCGCCCCCAGACCAGTCACTATCGATTCAAAATCCACAAGAAGTTGAGAAGGATTGCCTTTTCAGCCTTCAATGCCTGGCATTTCATGCTGCAACCCGTCAAAGGCTGGACCATTCCCGCAGTGCATATTCTCAAGATGCCTGAAACGCCCAGCGGCGTGCATTGTAAACAAAGTTCGATTCCGTGCCCGGTGCCTCATGGGAATTCAAAGGAGCCAGCTCCCAATTTCCAGATTGGCAAAAGGGGCAAGTTAACTCTTCAAATAGATTTACCGACTCCGTCAAATCGTCAGGGTCGAAGTAAAATTCTGAAAGTTCTAGATCTTCTACACCCACTCTGGCACAGCAATTCGTTTTCATGAACGTGTAATGCGAACTGCTGCAACCTTTAGAGCTCGAACTCTCAAACCTAATTTTATCGATATTCATGACTTACTCATAACGCTTGCCAATGTCTACTGGAGCCACAACGTGGCGGAGGTTCAGCAAATGGAAATTGGTACTCGAAAAGGACGATATGTAAAATGAAAGGCCGGACCCCGTATGCGCGTGAACTCCATGAGCAATCGGGGCAGTACATGGTTCAAATCGAGCCCTCGATATGAGGGCGACAGGCGAATGAAAGGCCCTTTCAAACCGTATAAGTTACTGACTACGCCTCGGTTTGAATGGACGGCTCAAAAGCTGTAGCGGAGTTAATTGCCTTGTTACGCAAATGCTGGCTGGCCGCGTGAATTGTATAAGCGGATAAGACCAATAAAATCGGGTAAGCCGGAAGCATAAATCTGTGCCTTACGAAGAACAGTACAGGTATAAGAATCAAGGATATTGCAGAGCAATAGAGTGCCAATAAAAACGCCTTTTGTTTGGCACTATAAAATTTAGTGAAACTTATTGAAGTTGCCGCTGCAGGGATAACAATAAAGACAATAACAAATGCACCGAATGAGCTTAAAAAGTCTGCGTAGCCTTTGTAGCCTTCTGCAGCAATCTTGGCCTTGTGGCGTATCCACTTGGTTTTGGCTCTTGTATAAAATTTGCCAATCTTATCTAGGGTATGACTGATGTATTCTTTGAATCCCTTGTTTTTTATGGTCGTTAAGGCAGCCTTTGTAAAGTACTTACTTTCTTCTGATTCAGATAGATTTGTTTTTTTCCTGATTTCTATTTTTTCTTCACCGGTTCCCCAGTGGCCGAGGTAAAAATTAACGCCAAAATTAGTTGTAAATGCTACGAAGTTGTTATTATCTATTTTGATGTTTCTGTACTGAAATGAGGAGTATAGGGTGATTAAAATTGCTAATGATATGAAAAAATATCTCTTGAGAAGATCGTTAGTTTTAAAGCATGAATAGAATGCATGAATAATGAGCGGTAAGAAAAGAAATAGTGTCATGGGGTTGGTGATTAAGCATAGAAATATTAAAAACGGGAGTATGATGGAAGGCACATTTGAGCGAATATTATTCTGGTTGTTAAAAATCAAATAGGAATAGATATTTATTATGAATGCCATCATAAATATCGTGATGCATTCCTTGAAGTAAGCCGTTGAATAGTCAATCAAATTGGTTAGAAGGCAGCATATTATTAGCGTATAAGAAGCTATACTGTCGTCAAAAATTCGTCGGGCAGTTCTACTGATTAGTAATAGGGAAATAATCGATAGTATGGCTTGAACAAAAAAAACATGAGCTTGTGAAAAATCGAAAGCCCTAGTCAATAACGCAAGGAACATTTGATAGCCGGGGGCGTGATAAATATCGCCTCCGTAAATCAACGTGTTTACGTTGATATCGAAAGTTTGACTGTTTCTCAAAAAACCATCAAAGTCTGGGCTTACACTATAATGAAAAAGGTGATATGTATATATCAGCACTAAGGTCGCAGAAACGATTATTTCAACTCGATTATAGTTCATTGTAAATTTCAACTTTAGCATTCCAGTAGGTTTTCATTTGCTTAGTAGTCAAACACCATGAGGCCTTCGATGTGCTTCGACGTATTGTCTTTTTTCGATGATGAATTGGTGTTTAGCGATACTCGGCAGACATTCATTTCATAGTATTTGCCTTTCGCTACTAGTCTATAGCATATTATTTCTTGTTAGATTCATCTAACATTATTTGTATGATTAGTGGTATTGTAGGTAGTAACAGCTGATCTAGCCTCACTCTCACCATATTCTCTCCTTCCCAAAACACACCAACAAAGTAACGCCACCGTTAGCCGTTTCACCTTCCTCCCGCTTATCCTATCTAGCACGTGTAGTTCTCCGCAAGCTTTGAGATTTCGCAAAACGGGTTGCGGGCTGGGTTGGGCTTAATTGGAGAGCGGCATGCGATTGATTCGCCGATTGAATAGAGGTCTTACCAAAGAAGTGAGTGATTGGGTTGATGATGACATGATCTCGGAAGATCAAAGGCACGCGATTTGTGCACGGTACAATGTGTCGTTGGGGGATTTGTTTATCGACTTGGCGCTGATTACCTTGATTGGCGCGAACTGGGATGAGATTCCTCGGGGGGTGAGAATGGCGGCGTTGGTACTGTTAACGCCATCGACCCATGGTTTTGCTCATAAACGCTATATCGGTAGTGATGAGCCCATCGCCTCGCGGTTCTTTTCATTGGGTAGTTTTTACGGCGCGGCGATTATTCCAATTGCGCAGATTTATCATTTGTAAAAAGGGTCAGACCTTACATATTACAAATAGAGTGCTTAGAAAAACGAAGTTGAAATGAAAGGCTTGGCCCTGTGATTTTTGTTTGTTGAAAAGATCATCCGCAGCTATCTATTTTACAAGGTTCCATTCCGTGCCCGGTACCTCATATGAATTCAAAGGAGCCAGCTCCCAACTTCCGGATTGGCAAAAGGGGCAAGTTAACTCTTCAAATAGATTTACCGACTTAGTTAAATCGCTAGGGTCGAAGTAAAATTCTGAAAGTTCTAGATCTTCTACACCCACTCTGGCACAGCAATTCGTTTTCATGAACGTGTAATGCGAACTGCTGCAACCTTTAGAGCTAGAACTCTCAAACCCAATTTTATCGATATTCATGACTTACTCATAACGCTTACCAATGTCTACTGGAGCCACAACGCGGTAGAGGTTCAACAAATGGAAGTTGATACTCGAAAAGGACGACATGTAAAATGAAAGGCCTGACCCCGTATGCGCGAAATTAACGTTCAAAGATCGACAGCCGTTTGATCATCACTTTGATGGGCAGAATTCCCAGTTTTTTTGACGGTGAAAAAACGATCAGGCCTTACATATTACAAATGAAGTGTTTGGAAAAGCGAAGTGTAAATGAAAGTCCTGACCCTGTAATTTCTGGTTTGATAGCTCTGTCATTGAAAGCATATTGGCGCGCGAACATCTAACGCATTAAGAACCGGCGATGCTTGCAACGTCCGATTTACTTGACTTGTTAAGTGATTTACGCTTAAAAACAACATCTACAAATCTCTGCCTCAACTCTCCCTTAGGTTGTACATGCTTTAGAAAAGAAAAAACCTCAAAGTTATTCTTTGCCATAAAGATCACGATTTCGTCAAAGCTATAGCCATTATGAAATCTTTTTGAAATGGAAACTTCTGCGATCACTGTGTCAGTTATCTTTAGAAGTTCTTTTGCACCTTTCAAAACTAACAATTCATTTCCCTCTGTATCAATTTTTAATAGCACGGGAGCTTGAATACTGTCAGTACTAAAATATATATCATCAAGAGTTGTTACTTCAACTTTACGAATATCAATCTCATTTTTAGTCTTTGTTAAGTTTGTTCTCTCATTAAATGAACTTCGTTGCAAAAGTTCAGTGTCAATGTTTATTTTTTTTACTGAGTTTTTTTCTGCGACAGCCTTATAATGAACCTGCATATCGTAATCTAACGATAAAGCCTCTATTGCCTCTTGAAACTCTATTAAAGGTTCCACTAAAATAAAGCTCGCTTTAGGATATGCTTTATAAAGTTCGGGGGTTCCATAACCGACGCCAACATCAAAAACTGTTTTTGGTTTACTTAAAAAGCTTAAGTAACTTGCGTTAAATCCAATTTCAGGTATCAACACACTGTGACCTCTTAGTTATTTATTGACACTTAGCGCCGTGGTATGCGGCGAGCGTAGAGAGTCCGGTGGAGGGCTTTAGCCCGGAACGAACATCACCACCTTGTTAAGCGCTTTTTTAGTATGCTTTAAAATCAAAATCATATTTCTTTTTCCACTGATCATCACCTAAAATAAAATCTTCTAGGATGTTTTGCATTTGCAATACAGATTCAGGTGCTTCGTTTATCACAGCATTAATTCTATTATGGCGATTTCTATACATTGCAGACAAACCATTAATGCCATTAAGACTGCCCCCGATTTCCATTGAAATACCAGGCTCTAGAACAACAATAAATTGATAGAAATTACTTACCCAATCTAATTTATTGATCTCAGTGGCAATACTTTTATTGCTAATTTCTTTTGATAATAGAGATTGGCCATTACCATAATCAGAAATTAAATGGATGCCAATTGTTGTTTCAGTTGGATCAAGTTTCCAGTCCGCTGACTCTATTTGAGCATTAGCACTTATGCCAAATAATGCAGAAAATATACCAAACATGAACTTCTTCATTTTACTCTCCATAGCACTTAACGCCCGGCTCAACTGCCGGAGGTCAGATTGCAGCCGCTTGCTAGGTGCTGCCAATTAATATTGACCTTTTTTCCATCTTTTTGCGGTTATTTTTTCCAGTTTTCTTCGATACTGTTTTGGAGAGAACTCTGTCTTATTACCTTTCCATAGATCGAAAATATCTTCTGAGACAATTGCTGCAATAGCATGAATAGCCTCATGCCTGTCGAGGCCTTGCCTTGTTAACTTGGCAATTGTTTCAGGTATCAATTCTACCTCTTCGGCGAGCTGGTTTTCAACGATGACATGAAAAGCTGCATGTAGCTCCATCGCATCATCTGGCATATCTTCGTCAAGTGACTCGTGAAAATCTCGAACCAAATCCATACGATCATGTTCTGATAAGTTCAGCCACTCATTAGGATCAATTTTTTGAGATGGATTGTATTTGTTCATTTTTTAAATTCACTATCTCTCTATCAAATGCACCTAACGCCCGGCTCAGCGGTGAGTTAACCTGGCGCTTGTTTTGCGGCTCTTTGCAAAACAAGTGACAGGTTGACGAATCCGTTGCAGCCGCTTGTTAGGCCTACTCCTCTCCAAACTGGAAATATAAAATATTTGACCAATTACCTAAACCAATGCCATAGAATGGTTCGAGTGGATCAGATTTTTCCTGTTCCTGTTTTTTGCCGAAAAGCCTATCTATCAGGCTTAATTTTGGAAGCTCTATTTTAGGAGCTATTGGCACATGTAATTTTGAGATGTCAGGCTTTAATGAGCTTATTTCTTGAAGGAGCGACAGGTTTCTATCTTCTAATGAACCTTCATCCATATCGAAAATTTCACCGCACTCTAGAATAAAATACTTACGCTCATTTGAAGCTTTTAAGAGAAATTCGTTAGCTTCGGTTACAAGAGGTTCAGCCTCACTTGGAAGTCTGGCCAAGTATTCCTGTAAAACATTCAGTCCGCTTTTAAATTCACCTGCGATTGCAATCCTCTCTGGTGTTTCCCAAATCGATGACTTAACAGCAATAGGATTGCCAGTTAACAATAGCTTAAAAGCTAGCGGAATATCGTAATTCCACTCCGCAATACTGTGCAAGTCTCTTTGCTCATCCCATTCCGGAGATTCCGGAAGATGATCAGTTGTATATAGATAACTACGATTTGCCACGATCTCTCCTAAGGGCCTAACGCTCGCATCTAGGGCAGACGCCGCAACGCGGTGGCTGTCCCTAGCATGCGCTTGTTCTGTGCCCGCCCTGCTACTCTGTGCGCCCTGCACATCAGAAAGCTAAATGACACGAATTAATGTATGTGCGGTAGCCTAACATAACTAGCTAACCAACTAAACGCGACGAAACGAACTGAAAGAAAACGCCCTACTACTCGCCCAGGACTGACCGAGAGCCTAACCCAAAAATTGAGGATAAAGCCGAACGGAATTTTGCTTGCCGGCACACGCACAGAGTGGATTCGGAATATGGGATTAGCCAGATTTCCCAGCCTGAACGAACGATAAAGCCGGTACTAAATCACTGACGGGCTTGGAGTAATCTTTGGGTAAACTGCTTGGAATGAACTACATCGTGAGATGCACAGAACGCCGCAATCACTTGCCGGAGGCTACTGGCGCCTTTTGTGCGGGTTTTATGCACAAAAGGTGACTGTGGCCGGAGGTCATGTGCATTGCTTTGTTATGTTTTTGATGCTGATAGTCCATTGAGTTTAATTTGAATAACTAATGGAGATACAAAATATACTGATAGAAAGGCCATTACTACTGAATTTGGCAACTTAGCCCCAAGACCTTTTAATTTGTGCGAAATTTTAAATACAGACCAAAAGTATAGAGCGGTAAGAAATAGACCGAAGATAAAGCATGGGACAAAAAACAAGAAACTACTATCTTTGCCTGAAATAGCCAAAACAACGCATATAGCATAGATAAAGATTGCCCCTGCGTAATAATATGGGAGATTTCTCCGAATCTTTGGACTACTTGGAAATAATGAATTATCCATGTCGTTAATTTCAGTTGATATTGAAACTAACCAGTACGGGAGAAACAGCCCACCAGTGAATATAGTTAAGATAAAGTAGATTGTATTTTTCATTGAATATTCACATTCTCGAGGAAAACATAACAGTTAAGTATATTGATTTCGCCATCATATTTCGATGCCATGTATTATCTTTCTAGCAGTCAATGTGAATATTAAAATAGTAATAATAATCAACAAAATACAAGCATTGTTAGTGATCGCTAGCATAGAAAATATAGTAACTGAATTCGCTAATTAATATTTTTTAAAATCCAACAATTAGGCTTAAAAACAATAGCTTAGCGAGCAGACGTTCCATCTATTTTTTGTTTCTCATCGAACGAGCAATAGTGGGTGATGATATATACAGTATTCTAACGTTATGTGCATGGGGATTGAAAGTCCCATATTCCAAAGGTCGTAGTTTGTTTTAAGCCCCTTGGTCAGCCACGCTTTGTGGTCGTGCCTTTGTCTGCCATCGAGTGTGACGCGCATTTACCAAGTATTCGTTTTAGGCGAGTGCTTGCCCGATGTGGGGTATCAAACCCTCCGCTTACAGCGTTTAATCTGCGTGGAGCTCTACCTACATTAACGCCGTTATTACTGTTCTTGTTGGTAATTCACGCCTTGGTTCAAATTATGCGCGTTCACGGTATTCGGTTGGGCGGTTTCGTCACTGCTTTACTGTTCAGTCGGGGTGTTTTTCTGCTAGGTTGGTGTCTCGCAAAATGGGTTGCGGGCTGAGTTGGGCCTAATTGGAGAACGGTATGCGATTGATTCGCCTATTGAAAAAGGATCTTGCCAAAGAGGTAAGTGGTTGGGTCGATGATGACTTGATCTCGGAAGATCAGGGGCACGCGATTTGTGCGCGGTACGATGTGTCGTTGCAGGATACCGACGCGCAGTCGCGCGGGTATGGCTTGCTGGTGGCGTTGGGGTATTTGTTTATCGGCTTGGCGCTGATTACCTTGATTGGCGCGAATTGGGATGAGATTCCTCGGGGTTTAAGAATGGCGGCGTTGGTGTTGTTAACGCTGGCGACCCATGGTTTTGCCCTTAAACGCTATGTGAGTGGTGATGAGCCCAGTGCCTCGCGGTTCTTTTTATTGGGTAATTTGTTTTACGGCGCGGCGATTATTTTGATTGCGCAGATTTATCATTTGGGCGAGCACATGCCGGATGGGGTGTTTTGGTGGGCCTTGGGCAGTTTGCCGTTTGGCGTGTTGTTGCGAAACACCTGGCTAACGCTGTTTAGCGCGGTGTTGTCGTTGGTTTGGTTTTATCTGGAGTATCAGATGGGGTTCTTTCCGACGTTGTTCCCGCTGTTTATGGTGGCATCGGCTTATGTGCTGGTGCGTGGGCCGCAGAGTACCTTGTTGTTTTTAGCTTTTGTGGGCGGGTCGATGCTTTGGGTAGAGGCTTTGCTGGGCTGGTTTTGGGATGGCGGCAGTTACGCGATGGCGCCGCAGCCAGAGCATCTTTTGGTAACGGTGGCGTTGTTTATTCTAGCGTTTGCGTTCAGCCAGTGGTTGATACGGGTTAATCATGGCAGGGCGCGCGATTACGGTGTGGTGCTGTCGGTGTGGTCGTTACGGTTTGCGTTGTTTGCGTTACTGATTATGAGTTTTGAATCACCTTGGCGAGCGCTGCTTAAAGAAGATTGGCTGCATCAGGCGTCGATGTGGCCGATGGTTGGCATTCTATTGAGTGCTGCATTAATCGTGGCGCGGGCTGCTAAGCAGTTGCCGATGGTAAGTGTCATTTGTGGATATGTGCTGCTGCAAATGTTGGCTGTGGTGATGTGGGGCTCACCCCGCGCTGCGGCAAGTTTGCAGGTGATTGATAACGTGGCTTTGATTGTTGTGGGTATTGGTTTGATTTTGCATGGCATCTCTCGGGGTGTTTCGCATTACTTCTTTATGGGTATTGCGACAATTTTGCTCACGGCTTTTATGCGTTATGTGGATTTAATCGGTGATTATATCGGTGGGGCGTTTTTGTTTTTGATGCTGGCGGCGGTGTTGCTTGGTGCGGCACGATTTTGGAAGCATCAGCAGTTAAAAACTAACGACGTTGCCACGGGTAGTGGTGATAAGCAGGGTGAGAGAAGAGACGAAAGCCAGACAAAAAGCCCTGTGAAAAACACCGAGGAGAATAACCATGATTAATTCTGATTCACGGTATTCAAAGTGGGCGGTGGGGCTGTTAGCTGCGGTTGTACTGCAGGGGGTGGTGCTGGTTGGCATGGTAGTGAAGGCGGCGTTACCGCTGTGGACGGGCACTCCCGTAAAGGTTGCCACTGTGCCGGTTGACCCTCGCTCATGGTTTCGTGGCAATTATGCGCGGTTAAATTATGGTTTTGAGCGTATTCCGGCGGGTGATTTACCTTTTGGTACTTCGTTGCGTATTGGTGAGGTGGTGTATGTGCGCTTGGTGCCAGGGTCTGATGGGTTGTATGAGTATGGCGGTGCGTCACTCACTCAACCAGAAAACGGTGTGTTTTTGCGCGGGCGTTTAACGGATGATGGGCCGCCGTATCGGGTTAACTTTGGCATTGATGCCTATTTTGCGCCCAAGGAACGGGCATTGCAGTTGGAGCGAGAGCTACGTAATGGCGGCGTTGCGGTGTTGATGGTAACGGATAGCGGCCGTGTGGCATTAAAAGCCGTTGAAGCTAATCGGGAAGGTTAGTATCAACGGCTTGGCAATCTATGAAGATTTGATTCGAGCGTTAGAGCGTTCCGCCAAGGGCTTGTAGATCGTCTTCATAGTAGCTTTTGTCTTCACAATCGCTGTTGTATTGGGCCAGTAAGTTGTTGTAGGTGTCGATATCAGTGTTGAGCTGTTGCATTGCGGTTTGCATTTGCTCAACATCATCGTTGAAGGTCGATACCGAATGATTGTATTCATCGGCCTTGCGATTGAATTCGTTCACTTCTGATTCTGTGCCAAATTCATCGTTTTGATGGGCGTGTAGGTATTGCTCGATGGCGCTGATATCGGCGTCCATTCGTGTCATTTTGGTGTCGAGTTTGGTTAGTCGCTGTTTTTCGTGTTCGATTTGGCCATCGTAATTGTCGATCTGACCGTCGAGCGTGAGGCAGGCTTTGAGTTGTTCGGGCTTGAGTGTGTTGGCATCGTAATTTTTGCCGCCAGCGCTGGATAAACCGCGTGCTGCTGCGCCTTTAGCTAAGCTCATTTTCTTGGCGTTGGCTTCAGCGCCAAGCAGTGTTGTGCATACTATCAGTGTAATGAGTGCGTGTGTCGAAACGGTCATTGTTGTTTGTGTCCCTGATTGATGGTGTTCCGTTTTTTTATTGATAGAGCGTAGATGTTTGCGGCGACGACTCAGCGGCTCTTATGCTTTGTTGTGCCAGTATAACGCGGAAAAAACAGACTGCCAGCGATTCTGAAAGCGGGCGTAAATCGTTAACTTCACTGAGGGGAAAGCGAGGTGGGGTAAGGGATATCGTTGAGAATTAAACCGGAAAAACAAACGTTTTGCCTCAGCGGTTAGTCGGCTTCTGCCAGTGTTGGGTAGCTTACGCGCATTAAGCGATCAACACCGGATTCGGGCAACCATACTTCGCCTTCGCGGCCGAGAATTTGCCGCACATTGCTGTAGGTATCGGAGCCGGGAATGCTGCCGATAAAGTCTTCGGTGGCGGGGTCGAAGATCCACGTGCGGTTGCCGCCAAAGTCACTCACCCACACTTTGTCGGTTTCATCCACATACACGGCATAGGCTTGGGGTTGCTCGCCGGGGAGTTTCCACGTTTGCCATCGTTGTTGTTTGGGGGTGTAGCGGCTCAGTTGGCCGGTGTTCCATTCGCTAACCCAGATGTCGCCTTTCGAATCCGTCCATACACGGCGTGCGCCTTGTTCTTTGGTTGGCGGCGGAATCACCTTAACTTTGCCGGTTGTGGTGTTGATTTCGCCGATGTAGTTGCCGGCTAGTGACGCATAGAAGATGCGCCCATCCGGTGTGCCGGTAATGCCGTAGGGGCCGCGTTTGCCGGGGGCTTTGTACACGGCCATTTCGTTATTGGCGGGGTTGAGTGAGCCATAGATGCCTTCTTGGCCGGTAAACCATAAAATCCCGTCGCCGTCGAACGCTGCGGTGTTGAGATTGGCGTAGCCGCTGTGCTCTGGCAGAAACCAGATTGAGATAGCTTCGGTGTCGGGGGCGTAGCGAACGATGGCATTGAGCCCGCCGTCGGTAATCCAGGCGTTACCTGCTGGCCCCTGAATTACCCCATGCGGTGCTGAGCCTTGGCCCAGTTTGATATGCCGGACGTCACCATTTGATGGATCGAGAATGCCCAGTGCACCGGCTTTTTGTGCGGTATACCACACGAGGCCGTTGGGGGCAGGCGCAACATCGTGGGGGCGATCGCCGGGTTTTACCGCAAACACCGTATGGCGAAATTGCGGTGGGCTGGTTTTGGAGGCTTGTGCAGAGCTTTGCGAGTTAGCATACAACGGCGCGCACAGTAGTACGGCGGCCAGCGTGGTTATGCCGGTGAGCAATCCTTTGTTCATGGGGCATCCTGAAGGGTTATTCGAGGTTGTCTGCTATTGGACTCTTTTCGGTGGTTCGGTGTTGCAGTAAACCTGCGGAATGTGACTGACGGATCACTCTGTGATGCGAACGTTGTGTGTTTGTGCCCCATGCTGTGGGTTGTTGCGGATTCTGCATGTTACTGACGTCTCACATCCTTTAACCTGCCTTCGGCTTTCAGGTGTATTTACGATACCATCACCAAAACACTAACGGAGTTACTATGAAGATGAAGACCTTGAGCACATTCGCTGCGGCGAGCCTGACATGCGCAGTATTGGCAGCACCGGCGTTGGCTGTTGATTACGACGGCTTGGTGAAATCTGTCGATACTGAGAAGGCAAAAGAATCTGTAGACCTTGGCAAGGCAAAAGAAGCCTATGACGAGAAGAGCGTTAAAAAAGGCATGGAAGCAGTCGATAAAGAGAAAGCACAGGCTTCTGTCGACACTAAGAAAGCTGCTAAGGCATTGTTTTCAAAATAGTGTTCTCTAATGAGTGTTTTCGAAGCAATGCTTTCGAATTCACTGCGTACGATCTTACCGTTTAGATTTCGTTTGAAATCTACTTTTGGGCAGCAATCGTTGCCCTTTTTTGTTTTCTTTTTGTGCGTTCGCTATGTGCTCTGATGCGCTCTGTGTATGTTTTCTCGTTATCCCGTTGAGGGTTTGTAGCCAATCACAGCAAGGTGCCGCAACGACGTGCTTGATCGATAAAGGCATCGGCGTCTTTGAGGTGTCCGCGTGCGCTTTCAGCCACAAAAGTGTCCATTAATTGTAGGTAGTGAGGGTAGTCGTCAAAGTAGGCATTTGCGGAAGAGTCGTAGGTGGTTGTTGCCTTGCCATCACCCGATACTTTTTGGTTTTTCAGGTGCTTGGCTCTAATAACGTTTTCGCCATGTAGCAGAAAGTGCTTCGCCACTTGCTGATGAAAATCCGGATGCTCATCGCAGGTGGAGGGCGATTGCACAAAATCCAGTGTGTGTTGGTAGTACTCGGTATTGGGGTAGCGGCGCAGTTGGTCTGCGACTTTGCGGGCTGACGCGATATCGTTATCAAACAGGTGGCGTGCAAAGCGATAGTGCAGGGCCGAGGGGTTGTTTGATACTGGCGGTGCGGTGGTTGTTTTTGCGGGCTGTGGGTTTGATGTTTCTGTTAATGCATCGGCGGCAATCATGGCGGTAGCATCCGCTGGTTTGTGTAGATGCATTCGCGCAACCTGTGTGTAATGCAGTTGTTGCAGGCCTTGATGGGCTTTCGGGTGCGGAGTGACTGTGGGGGCTTGGTTTGCCATGTGCATCAGTTGAACCAACAGGCGGTCTTTGAATTGATGCTGCAATAATGGGATTAGGCTGAATAGCTTATTTACCACGCCGGTTTCGTATTGGTCGTCCATCCATTGATCTAACGAATGTAAGCTGGATGCTTCGGTGATTTGGTCGCTGCTGTTTTCGTACAGGGTACAGATCATTTGTTGATAGAAGCCTGCGGTATTGCCGGTGAGCTTTTCGATTAAGCCGTTACCAAAGCTATCGCAGTTGGCGGTCACGTTGCTGCCTTGATGTAGCAAGTAGGCAAATTTATCGCGAAATTCTCTACCACTATATGGCTCAATGGCTGTGATTGCCTGCAATACTTGTTGTTTGGCGTCGCCGACGGTCATCGTGCTGTTTTCATCGGTGCCGGTTTGTAGTGCTTGGGCAATTGCTTTGAGATTATTGAGCGCAGCCGGGCTTTGCATCAGCTTGCTGAGGTTGATATCAAAAAAGGTGATGTCGTCGCATTGGGTGTTTGAATGAATCAATGTGACCCTGTCGTTTAGCAGCGTGAACAGATCATCAACGTTGTTCAGATAGGTAACATTGGCGATTAAGCTAGCCATTAAAATCCACGACCATTGTGAATCGCAAGCTAGTTGCGGTTGCCCGAGATGTTCAAATTGTCGGGCGGCGATGATGGCGCTTTGGTAAATCTTGTTTTCGTTATCCAACCATTTAAGTGGCTGAATATGGGTGTTATGTGCTTCGCGCAGTTCGTTTAACAGGGCGTCGTGGAGTTCGTATTCGGTGCTGAGTGCATTGCTGTTTGCATTGATAAAATCAAACAGGCAATCGATACGGTCGGTGTTCTGGGTTGCTGCACATTGGCTGCGAAATTGATCAGTTAACGTTAGCGTTTTGGGCGAGGTTACTAGGCGACGGTAGCGACGAATGTCGCGCTCTAACATATGGCTGATGAGTAGCTGTTGTAGTTGGTTCTGTGGCGTTCGATTGATGTCGAGTGTGAGTTGATCGTATTTGTCGTCGACGCAAGCAACCCAGCTTTCGCTCGAAAATAGTTGGTTGTAGCGCAGTAGTCCTTGATCACTATGGCGATCTTCGATGCCATTCGTGGCACGGCAAATGGCTTGCCAATCGCCAAGAAAATAGTCGTGTAAACCGGCCAGATGCAGTGCGGTGATGTCGATATCCATGGCGAGGTTGTTTGTATCTGAGGCAAAGCTATCAGACAACGGCGCGATCAACTGCTTGGCTAGTTCTTCAGCACCTGAGGTGCTTTCTACCGATAGTAACAGTGAAAAATCGGCAATACCGTGGTGGTAGGCGGGTTTATTGATGCCTAGCCCGGCAACCAGTTGCATACGGTCGAAAACAAGCGACAAGGCGATACGTTTATCGTCATCTTGGATATTTTGATGTTCCGATGCCATATGCGGCTTGCTAGAGCCATTGGTGATATTCACACCGGTTGCGCCGAGTGACTTGTAGGGTAGGGTTAATGGCAAGTAGGGGTTGATCGTTAAGTCATCATCGGTAGCGATTACTTCGAGGTAGCCAATGGCGTGTGGGTGATGATTCAGTAAGCGTGCTGCGATGGAGGTGTCTAACTTGCCGGTATAGGTGACGGGGGTTTTGATGATGTCGATAAAGCCCTCGTGACCGCGAACGCTTTTTGTGGCGGTACGTAAGGCATGGTCTATCTGTTTTTGCTTGGCGCTGTCGAGTTCAGACGGGTAAAACACAACGATAAACGGGGATTGTTGGTCGGCGTATCGTTCGAAGACGGGGATGTACAAGGTTTGCCATGCCGTAGCAACAACGGCGACTAACCCCGCTAATGCTGCCGCACGGCGGCCGATACTCCTCAAGCTAATTGACAAAAACAGCAGATAGAAGCCTGCGATAATCAGCGCAGAGGATATCAAGATAAAACGCCGCTCAGTAAATTCGGCAGGTATCCATTGTGAAACTTCGGCCCAGATGAGTAACCCCAGAATACTAATTGCCGAAGCAACAAGGGTTTTGAGCATGTCGGAGGGGGTGTCTGTAATGATCTGCTTGATAGTGTCAGTTATTTTGCCCACGACAGATCCTTTGAAGTTTGTGGCGAAGTGACTGAGGAGGAGTTGTTCCCTATGAGGTTTTTATTCAAACACGACTGTATGCAGAAATGCAAAAATCGTTAGGCGAGGGTAAATAAAAACCCCACGAGGCTGTATGCATCGTGGGGTTTAAGCGGTTGCTATACAACCGGGGTGTTAGGCATGCGTTTTCAGCATGAGAATCAGATCAAGCAACGGCCTGTTCCAGAATCTCACGAGCTACGTCAGGTGTGATTGCTTGGCGTTCGCCTAAAGCGATCATGCCGTGTAGTTTCAGTTGGCCGATGATGGTGTCAATCGCGGTGGGTTTGTCATCACCGTGTTCTGTTAGTTTTGTCGCCACATCGAGGTTGTTGTAGAAGGCTTCGATGGCATCAATGGTTTTCTCTGCGAGATCACCGGATGCAGGCAGATCAAACACGTTGCGGCCCATTTGTTCTAGCTTGGCACGTTTTGTCTCGATCTGGTTGCGCAACAGTGATGGCTGAACAATCGCCAGTGAACGTGCATGATCAACGCCCCACAATGCAGTGAGCTCGTGACCGATCATGTGCGTGGCCCAATCTTGTGGTACGCCGGTGCCGATTAAACCGTTTAGGGCTTGGTTAGCGGACCACATGAGGTTGCCACGCCAGCTGTCGCTGTCACGGTTGTTGAAGTTATCGCCCAGTGTTTTCAGGGTGCGGAGCAAGGTTTCTGCGTAGCCTTCTTGCACCATGGCATCAGTTGGTAGGGTGATGTATTGCTCACAGGTATGTACCCAGGCATCGACAATGCCGTTTACCAGCTGGCGCTCAGGCAGGGTTTTCATCACGTCTGGGTCCATCACTGCAAATACTGGCTGTACCGCGGGAGAGAAGAACGGGAGTTTATCTTGTGTTTCTGCTTTGGTGATTACCGCGCCAGAGTTGGATTCCGAACCGGTGGCTGGCAAGGTCAAAATAGCGCCCATGGGTGTGGCTACTTTGGCTTGGTGTTTGCCGATCAGCAGATCCCAGCCGTCGCCGTCGTATTTGCCGGCTGCAGCAACATATTTGGCACCATCGATGACGGAGCCACCGCCAACAGCCAAGATGAAATCAATCGCTTGTTCTTTAACAATGGCAACGGCTTTGTCTAGGGTTTCTTTGGTTGGGTTTGGTTCAACACCGGCAAACTCAACCCAGGTGTGGTTGGTAAGTGCCGTTACTGTTTGATCGTAAACGCCGTTTTTCTTGATGGAGCCGCCGCCATAAATAACAAGAACTTTTTGATCTTGAGCAATGGCATCAGCGATGCCTGCGATCTGGCCCTGGCCGAACAGAATTTGGGTAGGGTTTGCATAGGTAAATTGCATTTAGAATGACCTCGTTATGGGGGCTTGTGCCACAATTAAATTGAAGGTGGCCTCGGTACGGATTGCATATTAGTACGAAGCTGTGGGGTAAAAAATATCTGTTTCTCTGTTTTAGTTGCCTGATTCTCCGATAATCGTATAATTCGACTATCGATAACAGGAGACGAATCATGGCATCACTGGGCGAATTGATGCAGCAGTACGCTGAACATGCTGGTTTTGCTGAGCTGGAGGGCCTAGCACCAACAGCCATCGACGGTTTGAGCTTTTATCGCAGTAGTACGGGCAATGAGCGTCAACCTTTTGTCTACCAATCGGGCATTATTATCCTTGGGCAGGGGCAAAAAAAGATACATATCGGTGACACCTCGGTCACTTACGGCCCGGATGACTATCTGGTGGTGGGTGTACCGATGCCTTTGGAGTGCGAAGCGCAGGTGGGTAACGATGATTGTTTGATGGGGCTGAACGTCAAAATCGATGCCTCAACCTTACATCGAATGGTCTCTCAGCTTGAAGATATGGGCTTTTGTGCCGGTAACGCCTGTGCTGATCAACTTCGAGGTTTGCGTTCGGTGGCGATGGCTTCGTCGATGTTAAATACCTGCAAGCGACTGCTAGAGACCTTGTGTGATCCGTTCAGCACGGAAATTTTAGGTCAATCGTTGTTGGATGAGCTGATTTTCAGAGCGCTGAGAAGTGAGCACGGCCATGTGTTGTTTGCCTTAGCGCATCATGAAGGCCATTACGCCCGTGTTGCTAAAGCGCTGGCTAAAGTGCATCACGATTATGCCAGCCCGTTGACGGTGAATGTGTTGGCGGAAGAAGCCAACATGAGTGTGTCGTCGTTCCACGATGCATTTCGTGCGGTGACGTTGGAGTCACCGCTGCAGTATGTGAAAAAAGTCCGCTTGAACAAGGCCCGTGACTTGATTCACGCGCAAGGGCATCGTGTTAGCGAGGCTGCCCGGCAGGTGGGCTATAACAGCGCCTCGCAGTTTTCTCGTGAATATAAACGCCACTTTAATGAAACCCCGAAGGGCGCAAGGCTCGAAGCTGCACCCTAGTATGGTGGCTTTTATTCGGTTATTACCGGCGCGGGGTTGTTAGTAGATCTGGCGTTATATCATCGATACATGCGCAGCCGCTGAGGGCCATGGCGAGTTCGAGTTCTTCGCGTAATAGCGTTAAAACGTGACTAACACCGTCTGCACCATCTACCGCTAACCCCCATAAAATCGGCCGGCCGATAAGCACGGCCTTAGCACCGAGAGCCAGGGCCTTGAGCACGTCTGTGCCGCGGCGAACGCCACCATCTAACAGCACATCAATGCGATTATCGACACTGGCAACCACATCGGCGAGGGCATCAATGGTGGCGATGGTGCCGTCGAGTTGTCTGCCGCCGTGGTTAGAAACTACTAACCCAGCTGCGCCATAGTCGACAGCACGTTGAGCATCATCAGCACGTACAATGCCTTTGAGTACGATAGGTAAATCAGACAGGCTGGCGAGCCATTCGATATCGTGCCAGTTGAGGGAGGCATCGAGTTGGTCGGAAAAATAATCAAACAAGCCGGATTGCCCTTGTTGATCAGGTAGGTTTTTGCGGGCGCTTTGTAAGTTGGCCAGGCATAGTTCGCTGGGTAGGGTGAAAGTGTTACTGGCGTCTTTTTCGCGTTTGCCTAACAACGGTGCGTCAACGGTTAAGCATAATGCGGTGTAGCCAGCGGCAACGGCGCGTGCGACCAAGTCTTGTGTCAGGGCTCTGTCTTTGTGCACATATAGCTGAAACCAGCGGCGTGTATCGGCGGCTGCGCTAACGTCTTCGAGGCTTTGTGTTGCCAGTGTGCTGAGTATCAAAGTGGTGTCTTGTTGTTCGGCAGCCTGTGCGGTGGCTTTTTCGCCTTGAGGGTGGGCCAAACAATGGAATGCGGTAGGCGCGATAATCAGCGGTGTGGCGTGTTGCTGCCCAAGGATACCAACGCTTAAATCCTGCCGGCTGACATCGACTAGCACGCGGGGTAGCAGTTGATAGTGGTCGTAGGCGTTGCGGTTTGCCGCAAGTGAGACGCCGTCGCACGCGCCGCTGGCGTAGTAGTCTGATGCCATGGGCGAGATCAGGCTGCTGGCTTGTCTTTCGTATTCAAATAAATTCTGTGGTTTGTGCATGCGGTTCCCGAGGTGTAGTGGGCTTCAAAGTAAGGCGCTCAGACACTGTTCGACAACAAAGTCGTTGTGAAATTTTTGCGTCAGGGGGGAGCTCTTTTAATGCGGTAAATGCATCCCCGTTGGGCGTTCTGTGGCCGGTGGTCATATCCCATCCTTCGGGTATCGGGTACCCGGCAACCGGATTCTGTGATTTCACCGTTAGCTCGTGGGCAAATGATTGCTTGCTGATCAGGCTCCCAGGGAGCTTTGGTGCTTGGTATTATTAGTGCTGAGTGCATGATGAATGTAACCTGAGCAGCGGTGGTTACATTCAGTATAGAATTGGCCTGACAGTCGGCTTTAAAAAGCTGAGTGGGTCAGATGGCCTGCAGTCGTTGCGATAATTCATCAACGTTGACGGGTTTGCTCATGGCGCCGTTCATGCCGGCCAGCTCGTAACGTTTTTGGTCTTTCTGTGATTTGTTGGCGGTGAAGGCGAGAATATCGACCGGGTGTTTACCCTCGTCGGATTCCCACTTGCGAATCGTTTCGGTGGCTTGGAAGCCGTCAATTCCCGGCATTTCACAATCCATTAATACCAGGTCGTAACTGGCTTGCAGTGTGCAGACTTTATCGATGGCTTCCTGGCCGTTGTGGGCAACATCCGGTGAAATACCCAGTTTGTTCATTAACCCGACAGCGACGATAACGTTGACAGGGTTATCATCGACGAGCAAAACCTTGGCGGTTTGTTGATCGCCATCGACCAGAGGAATGTACGGCATTTTGTAACTTGGCTCCCGTTGACTCTCGCCGATTTCAAACGGCATGGTGAAACAGAAGGTTGATCCTTTACCCGGTGTGCTTTCTAGTGTCAGTTCGCCGCCGGCACGTTCAACGACCTTTTTACAGATCGCAAGGCCTAGGCCCGTGCCGCCATATTTGCGGGTGGTTGAGTCTTCAGCTTGCACAAAAGGCTCGAAGATATCGCGTTGTTTGTTGTCTGGAATACCGATGCCGGTATCGGAGACTGAAAATTGAAGAACAACATTTTTGTCTTTGAACCCAGCGCTAGATACATCCAGCGTAATCGTGCCTTTCTCTGTGAATTTGAAGGCGTTGCCGATCAAATTGTTGAGTACCTGATAAAGACGCGTCTGATCACCAACGACACAAACTGGCAACCCTGGCGAGATATTGACGTTCATCTCCAGTTGATCATCCGTGCCAGCATAGAAAGGTGCTGTAGCGGACTTCAAAAAGTCTTCAAGGTGAAACTCGGCTTTCTCAAAATGCAATCGATCTGAATCTGATTTAGTGAAGTCGAGAATATCATTGACCATATTGATCAGGGTGTCGCCTGAGCGTTGGATAGTATCCAGATACATTTGTTGGGTTGCATCGAAATCGGCGTCTTTCAGCAAGGTGGCCATGCCCAGAATGCCGTTCATTGGCGTTCGAATTTCATGGGCCAAGGTCGCGAGGAAGGCATTTTGTGCCTGAAATTGTGCTTCTGCATGCAGTTTTGCTTGATACAGTTCTTGGGTTCGCTGGTCGACTTTTTCTTCCAGTTTGCCTTTGTATTCGTTGAGCTCAGTCAGGCTTGCACGAAGACAATTGTTGAGTTGTTGCAGGGCGGCTTCTTTCTCGGTGTTTTCAATTTCTGCGGCAATTCGGCCGGCAAATACCTGAAATATCGCTGTTTTCTTTTCCGGGTCTTCGATCGGTTCTTGGTATAGTGCGGTAATTAAGCCGAGGACAGATCCGTCACTGCCGTACAGTGGCATGCCAATATAACCTTCGATGCCATGGTCAATCAGAAAACCATCCGCGGGAAATAACTCGGCAACATTACGGGTGTAGGTGCAAACTTCGCTTTCAAGCTGGTCGGTGACTTTCTCGCAGGGGCCGTTGGCAACATCGTAGTGGAAGTTTTCCATTCGAGTGTGTTTTCGGTAGGCTGATAATGTCGTGATGGTTGAGCCTCGAATACGGCCAATAAATGTAATGTCTGAGCCGATTGCCTGTGCCAACTGATTGGTAATGCTGTAAAAGAATTCACTGCCTCGGGTGTTGGCAATAGCCCCAATGACGGTTGGTATCACACTGACATCGAAGAGGTCATCAACAGGCGGCTTCATAGACATATCCCTTCTGCGTTGAGCCATTGCGACTTGTTCGGGTGATGGTGCAGTTTTCATGGTTTCAGCACCTCTACTATTTGAGTGCAACTTTATCACTGGAGTTTGATATGAAAAAATCACAATTTTGTCCCTAATGGTTGTGATACCAAACCATTAGAGTGGCAAGAAGCGGAAAAATTCGTTGGCCTGACGGAGATGATTTATGGGGGGAGGTTAGCGTAAAGCCTGATGGGCTCGCTGCTTTGTTAGCAGAGGGCTCATCTGACTGTATGTGATCTATGCGCGGGCGAAAATTAAGCTGACGTTGGTGCCGCCAAAACCGAAACTGTTCGACATAATGGTATCGAGGTGTGTTTCCGTTACTTCTGTGACAAGTGGCCAGTCGCCTAAGCTCGGATCGCGGTTTTCTACGTTGCGTGAGGCTGCCATAAAACCGTTTTGCAGCATCAGAATACTGTAAATTGCTTCATGTACACCAGCTGCACCGAGTGAGTGTCCGGTTTGAGATTTGGTTGAACTGAACGGTGGGAATCCATCGGCAAATGTATCGGCGATGGCATTCAACTCAATCATATCGCCAACGGGCGTACTGGTGCCGTGCGTATTGATGTAGTCGATTGGGCGATCGGCTTGTTCGCGTGCCATCTTCATGGCATTTTTGGCACCTTCGCCTGATGGCGCGACCATATCACTGCCGTCAGAGGCGGTACCGTAACCAACGAGCTCGGCCAAAATCGTCGCGCCTCGTGCGATGGCGTGTTCGCGTTCTTCCAATACAATAACACCGCCGCCGCTGGCAATAGCAAAGCCGTCACGATCCGCGTCATAGGGGCGGCTCGCGGCTTCGGGGTTGTCGTTAAACTTGCTGGTTAATGCGCCCATGCCGTCAAACAGGCAGCTTTGGGTCCAGTGTTCAACATCACCGCCGCCGGCGAAAATAATGTCTTGTTTACCCCATTGAATGAGCTCAGCTCCGTAGCCGATGCAGTGGGCACTGGTGGCGCAAGCAGAGGCCATGGTAGCGTTCATGCCCTTGATGGAATATGCCGTCGACAAACACGCTGAGATGGTGCTGGTCATGGTGGATGTGACCCGATAAGGCCCGACTTTGCGGATGCCTTTGGTTTTGAGAAGCTCGGCGCCTTCAACGATGACATCAGACGATGCACCCCCTGAGCCCATAATCAGGCCTGTTCGCAGGTGGCTGATTTGTTCTGCTTCTAAACCGGATTGTTCGATGGCTTGTTCCATCGCCACATAACAATAGGCCGCAGCGTCGCCCATAAATCGGTACAACTTGCGTGGGATAATAGCGGGGCAATCTAAATCTTTGATCATGCCGGCGACACGACTTCGCATCGCCAATTCTTCATATTCGGGCTGGAATTGGATACCGGATTTTCCGGTTTTTAGACTTTCAAGCACATCCTTTTGGCTGTTACCAATGCTTGAAACGATGCCCATTCCTGTGACGACAACTCTGCGCATGGATACCTCTCTGTTGTTCCTTTAACGTTTTGCAGGGGAGATTTTGCGTATTTCGCGAAAATTTTCAAGGTTTGCTGTCTGACATATGGTTTTCTGCATAGGCGTTACATGATGCGACGTAACGTTCAGACGTTATAAACCAATAGAACGCTGCGGCAATTATTGCGTTAATCCAAGTAGCCGATATGAAGTACATACACCAGAGAAACACCAGAAACGGCACGGTAAATAGCAGTAGTTTGATCAATCCGTTTTTAATATGCAGGCTGGCATAGAGCACCACGAGTAATGTCAGTGAGATATTGACCATCTGCAGTGAATAATCATTCAATGTTGTGATGGCCAGTGCCAGCATTGTGAATACCAGTGTGCCCAATACGCGCTTGCCGGGTTCAAGTGCCCCCATGCTGATGGGGGCTGCCATGTAGCTGATAACATGGTAGCCGGAGACGATAACCATCAGCCCGGCCCAGCTGTCGGCATTGACCAACAAAATGGCTGCGAGTATCCAATTGACGAACATTGAACGCCGGGAGACATTATGAACGGGGTTTATTTTGCTCAACCAGCGGGGCATTTGGCCACTCTCGGCCATCGCCGTCAGCATACGTGTGGACGCACCTAAATATGTGTACCCCGCGGCTGATGGGCTGATAACGCTATCGGCCAGAAGCAAGACAACCAAAAAATTTAAGCCTAGTAAAACTGCGATATCCAGTAACGGGGAGGCGAGGTGAAGGCCTTCCCAGCCACCGACTTTTTCCAACTCTGTGGCGGGTATAGCTGCCATAAAAGCAAATTGTAGCGTCAGGTAAACGCACAACGCGATAATGACTGAAAACAAAATTGCATAGGGCACATTACGCTCAGGATTTTTGACTTCGCTGGCAAAAGCCACGCTGACTTGAAAACCATTAAACGAATACATTAAGCCGGCGCTCACAATAGCGCCGAAGGCGCTCTTCCAGCCGTAATCAGTGTCCATCGACATAGTGAAGTTGAGGGTTGGGTCGCCGAGTTGAGCGGTGGCATACAGCAAAACGGCAATGGTAATCATGGGGGTAACTGCCTTGATAGCGGTTACTACATTGTTTACCCGTGTGAGTAAGTGCACACCGTAGAAATTCACTGCCAAGTAAACAAGCAGGATCAACACAGCCAATGCTTTACCAAGCACGGTGAGACTTTGGTTTTCGATCAGCCAATCGGAGCCGATGGCAGAAGATAAATATTGTGTGGTTGCCTGTGCCTCGGTGGTGACAACAGCAACGATACCGAACCAGTTGGCAAACGCGAAGGGCATACCGAATATGCCGTTGTGTGATAGCGCACTGGCGCGGGTGGTGGCACCGCGAACGGGGTAAAACTTCACTATCCGCGTTAGGCAATAGCCAACACTCAGAACCAACACTGCGGCCAGTATCCAGGCAAGAAATGCCCAGTTGCCAGCGTATCGTGCAGTAAGTTGGGCACTGAAAAGCCAGCCAGATCCCATCATGCAAGTAGCACCCAGCATGGTTGCGCTGAATAACGACATGTGGCGTTTGCGGTGTCCGTTGTGAATCTCTGCGGGCAAAAGTCGTCCCTCTGGTTGCCGTGACCCGTTCCAGAAAAAACAGCCGATAAATTTTTTTATGCGGCTCTAGCGTCCTTTCATCTTAGACGGGGCAGGGTTTTTTGCTGGCTTGGTCCGTGTTATGGCGAATTTTGACGATTTCTGTATTTCATTCAGTGATTTGGGAAACCTCCTGGCATCTGCGTTGTTCCAATAGACCGGAACGACCGCTGAGTAGGTTTTATTGACCACTGAAAACAGCATCGAACCATGGCTCTTTCCTTCGAATGGGCATTTCTGATGTTGATGGGAGTTATCTGTGGCACCTGATCAAATGAGTCGCTACATCTTTCAAGGGTTGATGAATACGCCGAAGTGTTTCCCCGCGTTTGCATTGTTCGAGGGGCAGGGCAGTGCCCTTTACAATGCAAAAGCCAGTATTGAAGCTTATTACCCGCGGTGGGCAGAGGTTGATGCTTTGCAATCGCATGCGGATCAAGTCGCCCGACTGTTGGCGGCTGAATATGCCCAAACCGGGCGGAATATCAATATCATTGAACTGGGGGTTGGTGACGGGCAAAAAATGTATCTGTTGATGCAGGCTCTCGCAGACGAAGGCTTACTGGAACACACTACATATCGGCCGATAGATCACAGCGCCAGTGCGTTGTCGGAGATTTTGCGCACGGTGTCTGGTTGGGAGTTTCCGGTGTCAGTCGCTCCGGTTAACGCAACATTTTGCGAGATGGGGCAACACATCAAGGCGGCAGAACACGAGATTAACCTCGTTGTTTGGCTGGGCTCGACCATCGGTTACCTGACCTCTAGCCAGCGCTACAGCATGATGGATACCCTCTATGAACAGCTAAATCCTGGAGATTATTTGCTGGTTGGCTTGGATCTTAAAAAGTCGCCGGCGCGTATTCGTGAAGCTTACTGCAGTGAACCCAATCCGGCGTTCTTTTTGAATGCGATTCATGTGATTAATCATCATCTCGGTCTGCAATTGCAGGCCGGTGACTTTCGGCATGTATTTGATTATAACGATGAATCCGGGGAAGCGTTTTCACGTTTGCAGTGTCAGCGCGATATTCTCTGTGAGTGTGGCGGTTATCAATTTCATTTCGCTAAAGGCGAGTCACTGTATGTGTGCTCCCATCACAAGTTTACGCTGGATAGCTTTTGCACCTTGATGCAATTTCATGGTTTTGAACCGCGTATCACGATTCAGGATAATGATTGTTTGATCGCTGATTGCCTGACCCAGCGTGCCCTAAAGCGTTTACCGCTGCGTGACGCCACCAATGCCTTGAAGGATATCGCCAACATCGTTATGGGCTCGCCCTTTGATATTGCGAGTTTTTAGGTGCCGGTTAAGGGAACCTCTAAAAACTATCTTGCTTGCGCTGGCGTCGTTAAAATTCAAATCAAATCGGTCATTTATTGCACATAAACCCGAGGGTCGGCCCCGCCCGTTTTCATCGAATTTTGCCTCGCCAGCGCTGCGCCGCCTACGTTTTTAGAGGCTCCCTTAAATCTGCGATGAGCTACTGAGATTTGCCTCGGCTGTCTATTTATTTTTGAATGGCTTAGACTTTTAATTTTGACAGTCGAGCGGTATGAAAATATTTATTACCGGTGCCACCGGTTTGATTGGCGCTAACAGTACATTGGAATTGCTGCGCGCGGGCTATCAGGTTCGTTTGCTGGTACGTAATGCCGATAATGCGCGGGCGTATTTTAAAGCGCATGGTTTTGATATCGACGATATCGTGGTTGCGGATATGCTCGATAAAGCGTCGGTGAAAGCCGGCATGGCTGGTTGTGATGCCGTGTTGCACAGTGCTGCGATTGTCGATTTGGATGCACGCAATGCAGAGCGTACGCGCGAGACCAATTTGCAGAGTATTGAATCGGTTATTGGCAGTGCCTGTGAGTTGGGCATCGGCAAGATACTGTATGTATCGAGCATGAGCGTTTTTTATGACTTCTCCCAACCGGTGCTGACGGAAGATACGCCTATGGCGGATGTGCATGATGCGTATTCGTTATCGAAAAAGCTCTGCGAAACCCGTATTCGTGAATTACAACATCAGGGTTACCCGATCATTTCAACTTACCCGTCGGCGGTGTTTGGCCCGGATGATCCGAAATTGGCCGAAAGCAACAGTGCGATTATTCGGTTTCTTACTACGGTTGTGCCGCTGACCTCGTCGGGTATGCAGTTTATTGATGCGAGGGATATCGCCATCGCTCATCGCTTGTTGCTTGAAGGTGAGCTGGATAACGACAGAACTAAGGAGCGGTATATTCTTGGCGGTACTTTTGTTCGTTGGCCTGAATTAGCGGATCTACTCGAACGCGCGGCAGGACGAAAATTGTGGCGCTTGCCGGTGCCCGGGCCGTTATTTCGAGTGGTTGGTGTGTTGTTTGATCTGGTGCGGCATCTTGTACCGATCGAGTTTCCGATTTCTCGTGAGGCGACCCGTATCGTGACGCAATTACCGCTTGCTGAGTCATCTCGCCTGCACGCGCGTACCGGGCTAGAGTTTCGCCCACCGCTGGATACGCTGACCGATACCATTGCTTGGATGCGTAAAGCCGGTAAGGTTAAATAACACGCTGATTGGGCAGGGACGGTTTTCGATATAGGCTGTGAGGTGGCGTTATTGCATCAGCATAGTTTCATCGTACACATTCTGACTGATCGGCATATTATTTTACGTGTGCAAATGCTTCTTAGAAAACGCGCAGTCAAAAAGAACCTGGCTCCTACTCATATTGGTAGTGAATGCTATGGTGTGATTGGTGATGCGCCGGATTGATACGTCAGTGAATAATGGGCGCTTTGCTTGTGCCTCGATAACGCTTATGTGACGGACAAGCGCAATGCTAGCCTTTGCAGGAGGTTATTTCATCAATGCAGAGCGTAAATGCTCTGCGACAATAGCATTGGAATTCCCGTTACTGCGCTGTTGCAAGGCTAGCAAAACAACGCAGTAACGGGATCTCGATCAAACGGCAAGAATAGCACTTTGTGGTTCAATACCTTCAGGCGCTGCCGAGCGGAAATAGAGCTTGCGGGTTTTTCTTAACTGCAGCTTAATTTCGTGTGTCGGCTCGATATGCTGTTGTTCCATCAGCCAATCGACGGCCAAGTTGTATGCGTCGTCAAAACCACGGCAGTCGATGGTAATTTCAGTTTGTTTTCGGTTGGCATAGAGTGAAAAGTACTCGTAGGGCTTGTAGCCTTTGCGAGCGCGATATTTTCTATCCATACCTCTGATAAGCCCATCGTCCCGGAACATTTTATTAATGCCGAGATCACGTTGCAGCTGTTTAAACCGCTTGTTTTCCTTTACTTTGCCTGCCAACGCTTCGGCAGCCTGGCGTCCATCTGTTGTTAGAGGGAAGTATTTTTGAGTCCCTGTTTCGCGGTCGAAAACCCGGTAACGTTTGGGTTCTGTCTTATTTGGATGAAGCATCACAGTCATAAATAAGAAGACTCCTAAAAGATCGTCGTTGTCTGATGGTAACCGTTTAATGGCGCAACGATATTTCACGTTGTTGGTGTATATACGCCAATACTGTTGAAACGGCTATATTTATCCGTAATCAATATTTACTCAGTGCAGCTATGCAACAATGTATATAAGCAACAGGCTGAAATCGCAGGTGTGTAAGCGGTTTGCTCGACCAGTGATAATTGAAGCCTAGTTCTTAGTCGTTGCTTTGTGCCTCTGTATTAGAGTATCCCGTTGTTGGAATGCTGTTGCAGGGGCTAACAATTAGCTGGCGACCTCGTTATTAATATTGATCGTTATTGCTAATGATCGCTATAACTGTTGATCGTTCAGTTTCAGATGACGATGCATCATCGCTTTGAATCACGAATTGACGCGACCTTTACGATTTTATCGCTGGGTTCGCTATCCGCATGCAGTCTGATTCTGGATCTGTCCATTCAGCGTAGAATGCGATTGGAGTGATCGACAGTTTAGCATTTTTACTCGTTGTATGTAGCTTGTATATTCCCAACGATAGTCGCCATGATCGCTTTGTTTTTACTGCAATGCAGGAGCTTGAATTTGCAACTTAACAACGTCGTTGATTTTATATATCGCTGGAATTCTTCGTCTGCCACTGCATTGCTGTGGCGGAAAATTTCCCAAGCTTTTTCTGTGACAGCAGTTTTTCTGTTCTGTTCCCTGCTATCGGTCAATACTTTGGCTGCTGCCAATTATCCTGCTGTGACATCCGATACCGTGTTGGATTGGTCATCCATGATTATTATGTTAGCCGGTGGGCTGGCGTTGTTTCTGTTTGGGCTGGAGCAGGTGACACAATCTGTAAAGGCTGTTGCCGGTGACAAGCTCAGGCATATGTTGAAGGCACTGACCCGGAATCGTTTTGCCGGTGCTTTAACGGGGGCGATTGTTACCGCGGTTATTCAGTCGTCGTCGGTAACAACGGTGCTGGTGGTTGGTTTTGTTTCTGCCGGGTTGATGACAATGACGCAATCCGTAGGTGTGATTATGGGGGCAAATGTTGGCACCACGATCACTGCTCAGATAGTCGCGTTCGATGTTGCCGAAGTGTCTTTGCCACTCATTGCTTCGGGCTTTGCTATTTACTTTTTGGCGAAACAAGATCGGTGGCGCTCTGCCGGCACATTGATTTTTGGCTTGGGGTTGATCTTTTACGGGATGCAGTTAATGAGTGAAGGCATGGCGCCTCTGCGTACCTACCCTCAATTTGTGATGTTTATGGCACAGATGAGCAATCCCGCTTTAGGGATATTGGTTGCTGCAGTATTTACCGCTTTGGTGCAATCGTCATCAGCGACAACCGGCTTGATTGTGGTTATGGCTTCACAAGGTCTTATTGATATTGATGCGGGGATTGCGATGGCGCTGGGTGCGAACATCGGCACCTGTATCACTGTGTTATTGGCGGCAATGGGTAAACCTGTTGAGGCTGTTCGTGCTGCCTGGATTCATGTGCTTTTTAATGTTGCTGGCGTTGTGTTATGGATCGCTTTGATTCCTCTGTTGGCACAAATCTCGATGGCGGTGTCAGATGGTTCTGTCGCTAGGCAGATCGCGAACGCAAATACATTATTTAACCTTGCTAATACCGTTATTTTTATCGGATTCGCGGGGTTGTTTGGCCGTCTGGCTGTGTATCTTGTTCCGGATGATAAGGTGATTGAAAAGGCATCAGCCACTCCTCGGTATCTTGATGAGTCGGCATTATCGGTTCCTGGTATTGCCCTTGAAAATGCGCGGCTTGAGCTGGCCAGACAAGGTGAATATCTGGTTCGTATGACGGATTGTCTGACACCTGTTTTTTATGGAAGTGGGTCGTTTGACGAATTTGAACTAAGAACGCTGGCAGACAAAATTGTTCGGCTTGATGCCGCGGTAATGCGGTATTTGCATCGTATCTCACGCGATTCACTGACTGCAAAAGAGGCGACTATTCAGCAAAACCTGCTCTTGTTGGCGAGTTGTTTGACAACCATTCGAGAGACTTTGGAACGTGATGCTGATCAAATCAACGTGAGCTTATTAAGCGTGTCGGAATCGCCGATACGGCCGGGTCGAACGGCTCGGGCATTGGCGCGTCGTATTCAACAAAACCTGTTAGATACCATGGCAGCGATGAAAGCCCTTGACGGGAATGCCGCGACACAGGTTGTTGAGCAAAAACGTGACATGCGACGCGCGATTCAGCGAGAAATGATCCAACACAGCAATGCCATGTTACACGCTGATAAGGATGCCTTTTCGGCATACCGGCAGTTGATTGAACGGATTGAGCAACTGCGTCAAATCGACGGGATTTGCCGCCGTATCGCTCGAATTATTGTCGAGATTAATCGAGCATCAAGCTAGGTTTAACGTCCTTTAGGTCAGAATATTCCATAGCAAGTTGATCAGTTCACCTTGGCGGTTGGTGCCGGTTTTTAGCAGCAGCGACTGAATCTGTGAGCGAATGGTGTTGATCGAAACGCCATTATCCCGAGCGATCTCTTTCGGGTCCTTACCTGTGATCATGGCCGCAGCAACCTTGCATTCTGCTTTGGTCAGATCAAACAGTTCCATTAACAACTCCTTACGTGTTATCGGTTGCCCAGAGTTGGTGTGGATCGTCATGAAGACTGCGGGTTTGGAATATGTCGCCTGGCCCGACATCGGTACATACCTGAGCACAAAAATACTCGGCACACTCAGATTGGGTAAAAACAGACCGCGTGGTGCCACGCTTTTATTCGCGGTGACCCATTCGATAAGGTCCATCAGCTTTTTTTGTTCCGATCGAGACTTGAGTTTGAAATGGCCTCGGTCGAGTCGAAAACAATCATGCTGCTCGATTAAGGCAGTTGCGCGTTCGTTACAGGATAACACCTTGGCTGTGTCGTCGATGGCGATGGCGCTGCTATCGAGGCTGGAAATATAGTCCGAAAAAAAGCGATGGGCAGCGTGTGCTGTTAGTACCAGCTTATGTAATTTTGCCGCCCGAAGAATATGCGGTGCCAACCGCATCAAAATATCTTTGTGCTGTTGGGTAAAACCTTTGCCCGGTTCGAACATCGCACTGCGGAAGCTCAGACAAATATCGGTAGATTCGTGTTCAACATCAATACCGATAATATCAACGATCTCGATAGGCTCGATAAAACCTTTGTAGTAGTCCGATTGTTGAAACGAATGGCGATCGACAACGTCATAGATCGATAGGCATTTTCCTCGGGGTAAATCGAAGAAGGGGTCCATCTCCCAATAGGTATTGTTGTAGTCGCTGGCGGCGTCGTGATCTTCGTGGGTGTAAACAATAAAGCCGGGGTCGTTGCGTTCGGGGCGAGGTTTGCGGAAAACAACAATGGAGGCTGTGTCTGGCATCTTTTCTTGAAGCAGAGTCAGAAACCGAGACCAAGGGTTTTCTTCCATTGGCGCTTCGTAAATAGCCTGCTGGAGTTCGTCGTAGTCATCGATGGTGAAATCGATGATGTTGGTATCGCTGGTCAGAGCTGTATTCACCGCTTGATTCCGTTTTTATGGTTGAGTAGATGCCATTATGCGTTTGACGACATCACCCATTTGGCTGGGGTGGTTTTCCGATCGTGCCAATTTACCGTGATAGATGCTCGCATTGCATCATCAGTTTTGATGATGCCGAGAACAACGTTAAAAATAGTAATATTTTTTGCGGTTTATCATGCAAATACATGGTGAGGGGCGGGCTTTGAGTTGCCTACAATAATGACTTTAACGATGAGACTCTTGTGATTCCTAAGGTATTACCCGAGTGATACACAGACTCGTCGATTGTGATTTATCAATATCTCGCTTGGCTGCGAGTTAATCGCCAATATAGAGGAGCCGCTTTCATGTCAGTTGTAATGGATACACTGCAGCAGTTACAGGCAGTAAGCCTGGATCAATTTAACCTGTTTTTGGATTATTGGCTGGCGTTTGCCCTTTTTAGCGGCCTACTGATTTTGGTGGGTGACCATCAGCCGATCAGTAATCGGATTGAGAATTCTACGATTCGTAAACTGGGCGGCAGTATCAACAAGCGTGCGGGTTGGATCATTATGGAAATTCCGATTCTGATCGTGGTGTTGTATTTCTTTCTGACGGGCTCTCATGGTTGGAATGCATCGGCGGTGATGGTGGCATTTTTTGTGATGCACTACATCAATCGAGCACTGATATTCCCATACCGGATTAAGGTCAATGGCAAAACCATGCCGGTCATATCCATGCTCTCTTCAATGGCCTTCTATATCGTCAATGGGTATTTGGTGGGGCATTATTTTGGATCGTTGAAAAGCTACCCAGTGGAGTGGCTGTGGGACCCACGCTTCCTTATTGGCGCTGCGATGTTTGTGATTGGTTTTGTGATCAATATCCAGTCAGATAATATATTGATCAACCTGCGTAAACCGGGCGAAACGGGTTACAAGATTCCGCGGGGTAAATGGTTTCGCTGGGTTTCGTGCCCCAATTATATGGGGGAATGCTTGGAATGGATTGGTTTTGCGATCATGAGCTGGAGCTTTCTTGGTGGGGTTTATGCGGTATGGGTGTGCTTGCCTCTTGTGTTGCAGGCCCGTAATGCGCATCAGTGGTATCGGGACACGTTTGCGGAGGAGTATCCGGCTAAAAGACGCGCGATTGTGCCTTTTATCCTTTAATTGGAATTCTCGGTTTTGGTGATTTAGGGCTCATTGGAAGGTTATATTTATTTACTTTATCTTGTGCGCTCTTCAACATATAAAGAGTTTAGCTTGGCGTATCGAGGTTTTTTGCCCTGAAGAGCCTAGCTTATTTCGAAATACCCACATGGCGGTGTTTTGATAGCTAATTCGTATAAATATATACTTCCATTGTGATACATTGTATCTATAGAATTGGAAATAGATTTATAAATAAAAGCACTTTAAAGGTCTGAGGCATTTAATAGTGATCTTATAGTGCTTTTCATCGAGCAGGCCGATAAGTAAATAATAATGGCTTGGATGAGTGTCAATTTCCTTAGCACAATTATAGTAATTTCCCTGCAAGTTGCTGTTGTGTCAATGGTTTGTCTGTTTGGCCTCGCATAATAATAACTATTCAAAGGCTTAGGAGTGTCGTTATGGGCTCGTTCTCTTTAACAGGGAAAACAGTCGTAGCACTGTTTCTTATGGCAGCTAGCGGAGTCGCTTTATCTGCCGATGAATTTCGTCGTCAAACTACAGGTGTCTCGTCTGCAAATGCAAATTCGTCACTTGGGACGATTTATGCTTTGTCGGACTATGGCGCTCAAAATGGCTTATGTTCTCGTGACGCTCGTATCGAAATAAAGGGTGGCGATTGCTACTTCAATAACGATGTGAATTCGAAAAAAATCACAAAAGGCAGTGGTTGTGGAGATGCAAAGGCAGAAGCAACGCTACGCACAAAAAGTGGCGCAAAAGTCGCCTGTAACATTGAATATTATGCCGATCGTTCTTTTAGTAGTAAGACTTGGCCACGGGAAATCATCAAGCTTAATCAAAAAGTCATTTGGCAAAATACGGGTGCGACGACTGCTATGTCGGGCTCCAACGCAGCATTAAGCGCTGTTGCTAAAACGTCGGATTCGGTTGCAAATACAGGTGTAGGCATTTCATTTTCTCTTGCATCTGGGAGTTCTGGTTGTTCAGTAAGCGGGACGACAGTTAACTTTACTTCTGCAGGGACATGTAAAGTTCGGGCAACTGCAGGCGCAAACTCCAACCTAGCCTCGGCGACGGCAGATCGTACTTGGAGTGTTTTTGGTGACGCCGATAATGATGGTAAGCATGATGGCGAAGATAACTGCCCGAATGCAGCCAATAGTAATCAGGCCAATAATGACGGTGATTCACAGGGAGATGTTTGTGATACCGACGATGATAACGATGGACGTGCAGATACATCAGATAACTGCCCATTAGTATCCAACAACGATCAGCTGAATACCGATGGCGACTCGCAAGGTAATGCTTGTGACAGCGATGATGACAACGATACTGTTGCTGATAACGCTGATAACTGCCCACTTGTCACTAACTCTAATCAAGCAAACAACGACGGCGATGCGCAAGGCGATGTTTGTGACAGCGACGACGACAACGATAGCGTTGCCGATGGTTCAGATAACTGTCAGTTTGTTGCTAACACCAATCAGTTGGATATTCCTGATAACGACGGTATCGGCAATGCATGTGATACCGATGATGATGGCGATGGTATTGCCAACACTAACGACAATGATGCCGATAATGACGGTGTAGCGGATGCGGATGAGTTTGGTGGTGATCCGTATGCGGACAATGACAACGATGGCGTTCCTGCCTACTTGGATGACAACGACAATAACCCATCTATTGGTAACGATGATGGTAACGTTGAATCCGAATTTGATCCGCGTGGCACGGGCACACCCGATTTCTTAAACCCGGGAGCAGATAGCACGGCCATTACACTTTATGTTGATAAAAAGGTCGGTTCCAGTGGTAATGGCCTTAGCTGGGCGACTGCTTTCAAAACACTAGAAGAAGGTATTACTGCTGCGGTAGCCCCTGGTGATCAAATCTGGTTGGCACAGGGTGTTTATACGCCAGCATCTGGGCGATTCACTATTGGCCAGGCAATCAGCATTTATGGTGGTTTCTTTGGTAAAGGCACGGACTTTGACGGTGAAACGAAACTTAGCGAAGCCAAGCTGTCGTTATATCCGACAGTTATCAGTGGTGATATCGCTGGTGATGACACGAATAAGTTTGCCAACGGTGTAACGCCAACGGCAGATGATATTCAGGGGACGAATACAGATTTGATTCTGTTGATTCGAGATACCGGTGATGAGACTGTGCGTCTGGATAAGTTGTACTTCTCGGGTAGTGCTCGCACGGCTACGAACAATCACGGTGGTGCGATCAAAATTGATACCAATTCTACGGTTGAGATCACTAATGTGACCTTCCAAGGTAACCGGGTTTCTGGTGCTGATGCGATCGGCGGTGCTTTGATGATTGAAAACTCAAACGTGACGGTAAGTGATTCAACGTTTGAATGGAACAAGTCAACCAGTGGTCGCGGTGGTGCGATCGGTGTGTCTGGTGGCAGTACACTGACAATGGATCGCGTCACGGTTAACAACAATGTCTCAACCAATAGCGATGGTGCTAAAGCTGGTGGCGGTGCAATTTACGCAGTCGGCAATGGCGTTAACGTGTTCCTAGTGAATTCAACGGTTACCGCAAACACTGCAACCAACAATGGTGGGGCCTTCTTTATCCGTGATGGTGCAACAGTTAACTGTGAATACTGCACAGTCGTGAACAACTCGTTGCTCGATACAACATCAGGCTCTTGGGAGCGTAGCATCGTGCTGGGTGATTCCGGTGGTTCAACGGGTAACCTAGTCTTGTCTCGCAGCCTTGTTGTCAATGATGATGCTGGTTCAAATGACAGCAGCAAAAATGGTCGTACGATTCGCACCTATTCATCGTCGCAGATTACCGACAATGGCTACAACCGAATCGGTACTGATGGCAACGCTGGTGTTTACTACGCGGCGAATGGCGGTAATGAAACCAACTTTGCGATGACATTCAATAATGAAGTTGCTAGCGAACAAACCAGTAAGGTGATGCCTGAAAATACAGCAAGCAAGTTTGTAAATACTGTTTTGGGCAGTGACGGTGGCATGACCCGTACATTACCGATTATGGAATCGACGGTTAAAAAGGATGATTACCCTGGCCTTCGTGATGTCATTCCTGCGGCTGAATGTAATATGGCTGATGAAGATCAACGCGGATGGCATCGTCCATTTGGCAACGGCTGTGATGTTGGTGCCTTTGAATATACAGATGCCAACGGTTCTTGCTGGGATGATGGTGCAATAGATCGATCTTACGCAGGTACTGGCAACAACTTCTGCTTCAGTACAACCGGCGGCACGATTGATAACATCATCAAAAATGTTGTGGTTGGTGAATTCCACCTTTGGTTGTCACTAGGCTTGTTAGGTCTTTGGGGATTCAGACGCCGTCTGTAAACCCACTAGTGTTATGAAATGCCGGGCAATGCCCGGTATTTTTTTGCCTGCGTGATACTGATCTCGATACTCTACATCCGTTGAAAAGCTGTTAGAATCACTCTGCTTTGTTCTTCTTAAGATGTGTTTACCTATGTCAGATCAATTACCCCCGGATATTACCGGTTCATCAAAAAAAGTATCATCGATTTGGTTGTGGATGCCGCTGGCTCTAGGTTTTATGGTGATCGGTTGGTTGTTGCATACGCATTACAACGCTGAGGAACCGTTGCGTGACGGCGCTGCACCGTTGCCGATTGCCCATGAGAGTGAGTATGAACGTACGGTTACGCTAAAAAGCGATGGCCAAGGGCATTATGTGTTTTCCGGGTATATCAATGATAAACAGGTTAACTTTCTGCTAGATACAGGGGCAACGTCAGTGGCAGTGCCTGAGTCTCTTGCATCGTATCTCGGGCTTTGGAAGCGCGGAGAATTGATTGCGCAAACGGCCAATGGCAACGCCAAAGCTTGGACGACCCGGATAGATACCATCAGAGTCGGTAACATTGAGTTGATGGATATCAGCGGCTCGATATTACCGAATATGCAGGGTGACCAGGTATTACTCGGCGTGAGTTTTTTGCGAAATGTTCGTCTTATGCAAGTGGGAAATGACTTACAGTTGGTGCAGAAAAAAGAAGGCACCTTATCGATGCCTTGGGATCAGTAAAACTGAGCAAAGTTGCCGCGGGCAGATGTTTAGTTGTTACAAAAGAGCTTAATTCAGTGAACGAATAAAGGAATGCATATGGCTCGCTCGGGCACGTCTGAAAAAGCAATGAGTCGTTTTACAGCAGCAACGGTGTTTGTGGCTGCGGTCTGGGGTATTTCTATACTGGGTTTTGCCGGTTTTCTGGATGTGATCCCGAAGTTGTATCCACGGCATGTCAGTGGGTTGTGGGGTATTGCGACTATGCCATTTTTGCATGTGGATATCCCTCACTTGCTATCTAACACGTTGCCGCTTGTTGCCTTTTCGGTGTTGATATCGTTGCGCGGAAATAGCCGCTTTATCGAGGTGACATTGATGATCATGGTTATCGGGGGAGGGCTGCTTTGGGTCTTCGGAAGACCCTATTACCATGTTGGGGCCAGCGGCCTGATTTTTGGTTATTTTGGCTATTTGTTAATGCGCAGTTGGTATTCACCCAGTCTTTCTTCGGTGGTTATTTCTGTGGCTGTTATTTTGATTTATGGCGGTTTGATTTGGGGAATTCTCCCACAAGGCCGTAACGTATCTTGGGATGGTCATTTGATGGGGTTGATTGCTGGAGTTCTCGTGGCTCGTTTGTCGTCAACCCGCCATTCAGGCAATAAACGTTGATGGTAATTGAAGGCGTTTGTTCAGTGCCTTGTTACCTTCTTGCTATCGATTTGTAGCGATTGGGTTTTTCCTTTCCTTCCTCGCCTTGCCTATTAGTCTCCGACCCACAGGTTTATGAGCTCATCAAGGGCAGCGGAAATCCTGTTCTGTCATGATGTCGAGCCCGCAAGGGAGTGCGCTAATCCATTTGAGAAATTCATCGACCATGGGTTTACCGATAAAGGGGCTACCATGTTGCGGAACAATCATCTCAACATCCATTGACGACACCATATTTGCCCATAGACGACAGGCTTTGTTGGATGCCATATAGCGTTGATGAAACCCTTCCATGTGGGGAATATGGGCTTTGAAATCAGTAACGGGTTGATTGGCATCATCATCGACGAGTGATGCGCCCATATCGCCCGAAAACAGTATTTTGGAGACTGGATCGTAAAACTGGAAATTGCCGACAGAATGCAGAAAGTGTGCCGGAACAACCTTGATCTCTGAGCGGCCAAAATCAATGCATGTGCCGTGATCAGGTACCGAAATAATCCGTTCTTCAATATTACTGTTAATGCGGTTAGTAACGAAGGTTGATGCTAAGTGCGGAAGGAACCGTGACCACAGTTTGGATGTGACGATCTTGCAGTCGGTATGCATAATCCAGCGTGGCAGGGAGGCAATGATATCCGGATCTTGATGGGACGCAAAAATATAGTCGAGATGGCCTACATCCACGCGTTTACTCAGTTCAATTGATAGCGGGGTGTAGGTTAAATCGCCACCGGGGTCGATAAGTGCTGCACGGCCTTCGTCAATAATAAGAAACTGGTTGGCCTGGATGCCGTGGCCGGCAACCAAATGCGTGAATGCAATGCAGGTATGGCCGTCTTTTTCATACAGTATTGTGGCGTCGTCTTCGAGTATAAGTGGCATTGTTGTCGTCCGAGCAGTGGCACAAAACGAATGAAATATAGGTGGCTACCGGCTTTTTGATTTGATGCATATCAAATTACCGCTTTATGTTATAAAACAGCAGGTTCCCTAACTTATTAGCTATTGGTTATCCGAGAACTGTAGCACCGGATTTAACTTTTATACGTGTTTCGGAAAGTCGATCGTATGTGTTCGAGCACTGGCACTTGTTTTGGTCGAAATGCGTTAGCTCAGTACATCTTACAAATTTTTCAGTTGTGATTTGTCTGTTAGAGTTTGCCTGATAGAATCAGCACGTTTTTGATAGTGTCTCCAGCGGAATTATTATTGTTTATAGGGGCTTTCTATGCAGATCGGCATGTTGAATTTTAATCAATACCTTACTCAGCCACTGAGAGTAGTTGTTGCTGTGTCGACGTTATTGTTGGCGACAGCCTGTTCGACATCTCCCACTGGCCGTAGTCAGATGATTTTGGTCGGTGATGACCAAATGAACGAAATGGGTAAGGCCAGCTTTGCACAGATGAAAAGCGATAACCCGCCATCGATAGACAAACCCTTTAATGACTATGTGATGTGTCTGAGCACACCATTGCTGAAAGCGGCCGGAGAGAACCCAAGCGAATGGGAAGTCAAAGTCTTTGACGATGATTCACCCAATGCCTTCGCTTTACCTGGTAAAAAAATTGGCGTACATACTGGAATGATTAGTTTGGCTGAAACACCGGATCAATTGGCAGCAGTTATCGGTCATGAAATCGGTCATGTGCAGGCAAAACATGGAGCAGAACGTGTATCGATGGGCATGGCCGCACAAACGGCTCAACAAGTCAGTGCTGTGGCGTTAAACGGTGTTGAGTATGGCGATTACGCGTTAGCTGCTATCGGCGCGGGTGCGCAATATGGCCTTATTTTACCGTATAGCCGCACGCATGAAACAGAAGCCGATTACATTGGTTTGCTGATCATGGCGAAAGCCGGTTTTAACCCTGATCAGGCAGTGGCTCTTTGGCAAAAAATGAAGCAGTCATCCGGTGGCAATGCACCGCCGGAATTTCTATCGACACATCCGGCTCACGGCACACGTATTCGTGATCTTGGTAACAAGCAGGCAGAAGCGCGTGAGCTGTATGAAAAAGCGATTGCTGAAGGTGTCGTTGTCGATTGCATAAAACCCGAATTTTGACGGCCAAACATTGAGCCGGGAGTAGCAGGTTATGATGATTCAGGAAGTGGCAGGTAATGCGCATAAAAACTGCTCAGTGTGTGGTACACGCAGAGCATCTGCGTTATGGATGGCATTTGATGGCGAATTACTGTGTTGCGAGCATTGTGGATTGAAACATTTGCCTCAGTTGATTGCCGATGCCGTTGTTGCTGAGAAAGGGAGTGATATTGAAAACGCCAAAGCCCTTATGATTGAGCGTTTTGACCGTGCTGTCGAGCACGCGAATGCAAGAATTCAGGCGAAGGATAGTTAATTTTTCGACTAGTACGGTGCCTTAAACATGGCACTGGCAATGCGGTGTGAATTGTTCATTACGCTAGGTATCTGATATGCAATATCCCGATAAATACACACTGATCCAGCAGTTACAGCTTGAGTCTCATCAAGAGGGCGGATACTTCCGCCGCACCTTTGCGTCAGGGTTTAACCAATCTGTTGAATGGAGTGAAGGTACTCGACCTGCGGCGTCGTCCATTTACTATTTATTGACAGACGAACAACCAACCGGCCACTGGCATCGCAATCGTTCGGATATCATGCATTATTTTCAGCTGGGAGCACCGCTGCACTATCACGTTGTTTCCCCCGCTGGAGAATATCAGCATGTTGTATTGGGGCCAGATTTGGCCAATGGGCATCAATTGCAGTTGTTGGTGCCAGGTGGTTATTGGAAGGCTAGCCATCTTCCACGTGGCGAATACGGACTCATCAGCGAAGCCGTTGTACCCGGCTTTGTTGTTGAGGATATGGATTTTGCCACGGCTGACGATATTGCTGAATTGGTTGGGCCTGTGGAATTTAAGGCGTTATCTGCATTTGTTCGAGGTTTGTAAGTTGCAGGTAGTGCATGGGTGGCGCGGAGTGATTGTTTGATGACATCTTCCAGAGTATTTCCTCCAGGCGGCTTTGGTAATCATTCAGCAACTGTGCGTGTTTATCTGCCTAACCCGCCGCCAGTAAACCCATTTAATTACCCTGAAAAAACACGGCCAGTGTCGGTTGCTGATCAACATGTGATTGTTACCGAGAGCGGTAATCATTGGCGCAAAATTTTTGTGATTCTCGCCAAGTTAGGGTTAAAACTTCGCGATGAAGGTGATGACTGGCGAGCATACCGGGCTTCGCGTTTACTGAGTGCTGACGGTGAAATGGTGGTGCTTTTTTCACCACCGGATGAAAACTTTGGCGGCGTTCACATCGTTGCTGGCAAGGCATGTGCTGAATTATTGGGCGTCGCTGATAACGTCGTTTGGCTGGATCGATATTTTGCCGTTGATAAGGCCACGAGGTTGATCGTTTGCCCCTATCTGGATTATCGTCAGCTATCCGATGCGCGACTCGATAGACTGTTAGAGTTGGTTGTTTCCTTGCGGTAACCCCGATTCATCCAGCTTGTGTGTGATTGCGTAGTCGGCTTGATCATCCATCATTCGGCTGAGCCGTTTTCGAATCACACGTTTAGAATGAAAAGCGCTATAGTTGCAGATAAACAATCCCATAAAAGGAGTTATGTGTGGTGAAAAAACTCATTGTTCTTTGTTTTCTAATGATACCGATGCTCGGTATGACAGCAGATAGCAGTGCTTATGATAAGCCGATTGTGATCAGCTCGTTACTGAAAAAACCTCTGGCTGCGGTGCTTCATGGCATGAATGACCATGGCTGGATTGTTAAAGATCAGAAGCCTGGCCAAGTTGTTGCTTTGTTAGATTATCGTCAGCGCCAAATCACTGTAGATATCAACTACACCAAGAATGAGATCAGCTTTGCGCCGGTAAGTAGCCGTAAACTCAATTGCAGTGGTACGGCAGAGCAGTGCCCGATTGAAGATGCCTATTATCAAGCATGGCGCAGCAACTTACGGTCGAGCATAAAAAACGCCGCTGACGATATGACGAAAAAAGCGATGAAGGCGCTCGAAAAAGAGTAAATACACCCACTACTGTTGGAGGCAACGATGCAATACCATTCGGTTTTAAAGGCATTGTTGCCTTACTTACTTCTTAGCACCCCTCTCATATCGTCTTTACTGCAAGCGCAAGCACTCGATGATAGTGTGGCTGCGACTTATCAGCGTTACTGTGCACAGTGCCACAATGCAAAAATCGACGGTGCTCCTAGGCCTCATAACGTAGGTGATTGGGCAGTGCGTGTTGAACAAAAAACAGATGCTCAGCTACTCCATTCAGTTAAACGGGGTCTCGGCAGCATGCCTGCGGGTGGTAGTTGCGCCAATTGTTCAGACCAAACACTGAATGCAGTTATTGCATGGATGAAGCCTCACCCTGGCGATGTTAAACAAATCGCTGATAAACCGGATCTGGTGAAGAATCTCCAGCGGTTGAACATGCCGACGGGTTTTCAAATCTCTGTTTATGCCGATGATATTGAAGAGCCACGGGGTATGGCTCTGGGCGATGACGGTATCGTTTATGTCGGTAGCCGCAAAGCCGGCAAGGTTTATGCTGTGTTGCCTGCAACAGAAGATCATGTTGAGCGGCAGGTCAAAGTGATCGCCCGAGGTTTGCATATGCCGCATGGGGTGGTCTTCAGTGACGGTGATTTATACGTGGCTGAGGTCTCACAAATTATCCGGTTCAGAGGAATTGACCCATTACGCGGAAAGATCCCCGCGGCGGAAGTGGTATATGGAGGGATGCCCAAGGTTAACCACCATGGTTGGAAAACTCTCCATCTCGGGCCCGATGATAAGCTCTACTTCCCGGTCGGTATGCCTTGTAATACTTGTGATTACCGATCAAGCCAACCTCTTTTTGGCTCGATTGTACGGATGACAAAAGACGGCAAGGATGTTGAGTTTATCGCAAAAGGTATTCGCCATTCTGTTGGTTTCGGATTCCATCCACAGACCGGTGTGATGTGGTTTAGTGACAATGGTCAGGACTTTATGGGGGATAACTTACCACCCGATGAACTCAACCGTTTGTCTCAGGAGGGGCTAGATTTTGGGTTCCCGTATTTTTACGGCAATAATATTCCTTCTCCCGGTTACGATCGCCCACCCAAAGGCGTAACTCCACCGGTTTTCGAGCTACCGGCGCACGTAGCGCCGCTAGGCGTCCATTTTTACCGTGGCTCGATGTTCCCAAAATCTTACCGAAACAAATTACTCATTGCTGAACACGGTTCATGGAATCGCACAAGTAAGGTTGGCTATCGAATATCCACATTGAACATAAAAAATGAAAAAGCATCTGATTATAAACCACTGATTAATGGGTGGTTGCAGGGCGAGTCTGCTTGGGGAAGGCCAGTGGCTTTTCTTGAACTGCCCGATGGCAGTTTGCTGATATCAGATGATAAAGCTGATGTGATTTATCAGTTGCGTTATTCGCCCCCAAGAGCAGACCCCTCGCTGTAATTAGGTCTGCACAGACTGGATAACCAGCGCAGGGTTGGTGTGAGTGGTTTGTTATGACGAGATTCGACAACTCCATAGAGAGATGTGAGTTGTGTGTTTTTCATTAATGGTGAATCCGCTCTACCTGGGTTTCAGGTTGTCCACCAATCAATAGCGGTAGCCCTGAGTTAACAAACGATTGCTTGGGGGTGTTGCGACAGACTTGAGGCCGACGATGAAAATAGGCATCCCTACTGAGATTAAACCCCAGGAATACCGTGTGGCCCTGCCGCCGCATGCGGTGGCTGCGATTGTTCAACATGGTCATGAGGTTGTTGTGCAGTCTGATGCAGGCAGCCATTCGGGTTATTCCGACCATGATTATATTCATGCCGGCGCAACGCTGGCAGATGATGCGGCAAGTGTCTTTGCGGCTGCTGACATGATTTGCAAAGTCAAAGAACCTCAACCTGATGAATATGAACTATTGCGGCCCGGGCAGTTGTTGTTTACCTATCTTCACTTGGCCGCCAACAAACCCTTAACAAACGCTCTGATGAAAAGCCGATGTGTTGCTTTGGCCTATGAAACTGTGACCGATAGATATGGCCGGTTCCCCTTGTTAACGCCCATGAGTGAAATTGCCGGCCGCCTAGCCGTGCAGGCAGGTACTTGGTTTCTGCAAGCGAACAATGGCGGAGCAGGCGTCATGCTCTCTGGCGTTAGTGGTGTTATGGCGGGTAAGGTTGTGATTGTTGGCGGCGGTGTGGTTGGCGAAAACGCGGCCATATTAGCGATGGGGCTAGGCGCGGATGTTTATGTTTTGGATGCGCGAATGGATCGTATTCGGGAGCTGAACCTGCGTTATGGGTCTCGCCTGCATACCTGTCTGATGTCTCGTCCTCAGTTGCACGCATTGTTGCCCCATGCTGATATCGTTGTTGGCGCGGTATTGATGCCTGGAGATAAAGCACCGCATGTTGTCAGTAAAGCAGATTTGAAACTGATGAAACCGAAGAGCCTGCTGGTGGATGTTGCTATCGATCAGGGCGGCTGTTTTGAAACCAGTCGGGCGACGTGCCACGAAGATCCGGTCTATCAGGTTAATGGTATCAATCACTATTGCGTGGCGAATATGCCCAGTGTTTGTGCGCAAACGGCGTCTGTCGCTTTGTCGAATGCTACCTTGCCGTATGTGTTGGAACTAGCAGACGCCGGTTGGCAACAGGCAGTGAAGAACAATCAATTTCTTGCTGAAGGGTTGAACGTGTGTAACGGAGACTTGACGATTGAAACCGTTGGCCGCCTGTTCGATTTACCCTATAAAAACCTCGCCGATTTTCGTTGAGTGCTTGAGGGCAGGGCTATGATTTACCTTTTCGGCGCTAGCTTAGCTTACGCGAAAGCTTTTGCGCCGAGTGCTTTAGCAACCCGAATGCCGCTACGGCATCCATCTTCGTGAAACCCTTGTCCCCAATAAGCCCCGCAATACCAAGTGTGGTTGATTCCGTTGATGGCTTCCCAGTGTTTTTGCGCCTCAAGCGCCTGTTGATTCAGCAGGAATCGGGCGTAAGTATATTTACCAAACACCTTATCCGGGTTGATTAATTGATTAGCATTTAATGTGATGTTCAATACCGGGTTGCAGAGATTGCCGGATTTTCCGAATTTCAGGAAGCTGCGATTGTAGGTCACGATGGAATGCTCGTTCGTATGGTCTTCGGCGAGGTAGTTCCAGCTTGCCTGCGCGGCTTTGGAGGCGGGTAAAACGTGTTTATCCGAATTGACTGTGATGTCTTGCGCGTTGTAGCTGAAGGCGCCGAGCGTTGAGCTTTCCTCAGTTGAGGGCTGGTCGAGAAGTGCCAGCGCTTGCGGTGCATGACAGCCGAGTATTACTTCGTCAAATGGTACGCGTGTAGCGTCGTCAAAGACCAGTGTTGGGCCCTTTTTAAGACGTTTAATATGGGTAATGCGCGATTGTGTGTGAATGTTGTCAGCGAAGCTCTCAACCAATTTTTCAACATAGGTTTCAGCGCCCCCCTTGATGCTTAGCCACTGCGGTTTTTTGTCGGTATCGAGTAAGCCGTTGCGATACAGATAGTTAATAAATGTCCGTACCGGAAAGTTGTAAACATCCTGAGGTGCCGCTGACCAAATAGCACAACCGAGAGGCACCAAGTAAAATTCGATAAACTGATCGGTGTAGTTGTTGTTCGATAAATATTCGCCGACGCTGGTCTCGTCACACAATTCAAAGCCAAAAAGATCGAGTTGGGCTTGTTCGTTAAAACGGTGTATATCCCGAATCATTGTCCAGTGCTTCGCTGACATCAGATTGCGGCGTTGGGCAAATAACGCTCGCCACGAATGGATGCCGTATTCGTAGTGTGTATTTTGGCTGGTAATGCTGAAAGACATGTTGACCGGTCGTGTCTCGATATCGAGTTCCTCGATCAGCCGCGCGAAGTTTGGGTAGGTTTTGGTATTGAATACACTAAAGCCAGTGTCGACCGGGACGTCTTTGCGTCCGATTTGTATATCCATGGTATGTGTATGCCCACCAATGTGGTCGGACTTTTCGAAGACATCAATTTCATGGCCCTCTTTTCTAAGCAAATAAGCTGCAGTGAGGCCGGATATACCACTTCCGATAATGGCAATGTGCATAGTCTGTGTCATCCTCAAGTTGGTGGGGAGGGAATTCGCGCACGGCACTCACATTAAGGCGGGTAGCTTTTTATGGTGACGATGTCGACTGATCTGTTTATCAGTCTGTGCGATAGAGAGTGATTGGGATGTATTTACGAGCTTTAGATTGAAAAGTAGCGTTGTTGTTTCTTACTAAACGTAAAACTTTATTGGTCGCAGCGGCGTATAACTTTTTTGATAAGGAATAGTAGCAATGAGTGAATCAGAGAAACCCCGTATTGGCATCAGCAGCTGTTTGTTGGGAGAACGTGTTCGTTTTGACGGTGGACATAAACAACATAGTTATATCGATCGTACGTTAGGCCAGTTTTTTGATTTCACGCCGTTCTGCCCGGAAGTCGAGATTGGGTTGGGGATTCCTCGCCAGCCGATTCGTTTAATTGTTACCGATGTTGAAGATCAATGGCGTTGTGTAGGCACCAAAGATCCAACACTCGATGTGACTGAAAAACTGCAATCCACTGCCGAAGAGCAAGGTCAGTGGATTCAAGCGCTGAGTGGCTATATCGTCAAAAAAGACTCACCCAGTTGTGGCATGGAGCGGGTAAAGGTATACAACGATAAGATGCCGGGTAAGCAAGGCATTGGATTGTATACGCAGCGGATTATGAAAAACTTTCCATTGCTACCGGTGGAAGAAGAAGGGCGCATGGGCGACCCTGGCCTACGGGAAAACTTTATTCAGCGTGTATATCTTTACCACGAGTGGCGGGGTATGTGCGAGACAGGTTTAAAAGCGGCCGATCTTATTGATTTTCATAGCCGTTATAAATTCTCCGTACTGAGCCACTCACAACCGGTTTATCGTGAACTCGGCAAGCTTGTTGCTGGTGTCACGAAGGATACCGTCGATGGGGTTTCCGCCAAATATATCGAGATGTTAATGCCAGCAATGAAAAAGGTGGCTACACGTGCCAACCATGTCAACGTTTTGCAGCACATTCAGGGGTATTTGAAGAACCAACTGGATAAAGGCGATAAGCAGGAACTCGTTGAACTTATCGGTTTGTATCATCGCGGCGAGGTTCCATTGATTGTACCGGTCACTTTGTTGAACCATTTGTTTCGCAAACATCCGCATGACTACATTGAGCAATCTACGTATATGCAGCCGTACCCTGCGGAGATGCGTTTACTTAACACGATTTGATCGTCGATTGAGATTCACGCAAACTTGTGTCTACAATGCGCAGAAGTAAGCTTTGTGCCGCATTGTGGAGACCCTATTGAAAGCCAAGCTGATTACCCGTGAAGGGTATCAATCTCTTAAAGACGAACTTGACCATTTATGGCGTGTTAAACGTCCTGACGTGACGGCCAAGGTTTCCTGGGCAGCTTCGCTTGGGGATCGCAGTGAGAATGCAGATTATCATTATAATAAAAAACTGCTTCGCGAAATCGATCGGCGAGTTCGCTATTTACGCAAACAGATTGAAAATTTAACGGTCGTCGATTACTCCCCTCAGCAGGACGGGCGTGTATTTTTTGGTGCCTGGGTTGATATCGAAAATGATGATGGCGACGAGCTGCATTTTCGTATTGTCGGCGGTGATGAAATCTATGACCGTAAAGATTGGATCTCCATTGATTCACCGATGGCACGCGCACTAATAAAAAAACAAGTGGACGATGAATTTCAGGTGAAGACGCCCACCGGGTTGGTCACTTGGTATGTTACCGGCATCCGTTACCACAATGATTCATCGGACAGCTCAGTAGAGAATGGAGATACACCATGAAGGCAATGGCTGGATTATTTGTCTTACTTTTTTCGTGCCAAATATGGGCGCTGGACGTGCTGCTCGATGGCGATGAAACCCAGGGCGGTATGATGTTGGGCAAGGCCCCTTTAAGTGCCAAAGTTTGGGTCAATGATGCTTTGGTATTACAAGATCCTAGTGGCCGATTTGTGTTTGGTTTCGGTCGTGATGAGCCCGGTAGTGCCCGCATCAAAGTCGTATTTGACGACGGTTCGACATGGCAGCGTGTGATCGAGGTTAAACCTCGAGATTACAACATTCAGTACGTTAATGGCATCGATAAAGCCATTGCTAGTAAAGAGAAGCCAGCGGAGGTCTGGGCGCGTATTCGAGAGGAGGTGGCACAGGTAAAAGCCGCCCGAAAGCAGGTTTTTCATTTGCAGCACTATGCTGGCACGTTTGATTGGCCATTAAAGGGGCCAATCACAGGTGTATTTGGCTCCCAGCGTGTTTATAATGGCGAGCCGGGTCGGCCGCACTATGGCCTGGATATCGCCGCACCTGTTGGAACCCCCGTGGTTGCGCCAGCTGCTGGTGTGGTGACCTTAGCGCACCCGGATATGTATTACAGCGGTGGAACACTGATTATTGATCATGGTTTTGGGATCTCATCCAGCTTTTTACATTTGAGTGAAGTGCTGGTTGAAGTCGGCGATACCATTGACCAAGGCCAGTTGATTGCCAAGGTTGGTGCTGGTGGACGCTCCACTGGGCCGCATTTAGATTGGCGAATGAATTGGTTTAAGAAGCGTTTGGATCCGCAGCTTTTATTGCCACCACAGGCTGAAGCGTCCGCCAATAAGGCCGCTTCGTCGGCGGCAAAAACGCATCAATGATCCAATGCGTTCATGAGCGAATGACTAGTGAAAGACAAGCAGGAACATCAATGATTGACGAGAAATTATTAAGCATTCTGGTTTGCCCGGTCAGCAAGGCTCCACTGGAATACAACAAAGATGCCGAAGAGTTGGTATGTAAAGCCAGCGGTTTAGCGTATCCGGTACGCGATGGTATTCCGGTGATGCTGGAATCCGAAGCCCGTCAGCTGAGTGCTGATGAGAAACAAGCCAAGTAAATTATCCCGAGTGCTTACGCCAGCGTGTGTAAGCCTAATTGGAAAATACCTGTGATCAGGTAGCTGTTAAATCCGATGTCATCTGTATTTACGCAAATCATGCACGGCAAGTTGCCTGCGGACATTGTCCATGAAGACGATCAATGCATCGTTATCAAAGACATACATCCACAGGCGCCTGTGCATCTGCTTGTTATTCCGAGAAAACCCCTGCTATCTCTTGCCGCTGCGGATGATTCGGATGCAGCACTGCTGGGGCATCTGATGTTGGTTGCCCGGCGTGTCGCTAACGACGCCGGCATTGGCCACGGTTTTCGCCTGATTGCCAATAACGGTGCTGCCGCTGGGCAGACTGTAGATCACCTTCATTTTCATATCCTCGGTGGCCGCCGTTACGGCGAAGCCAACCTGTAACCGAGCACCTAACACGAACCCGTCCGCACGACGATGATGAGATAATTCATGAGTACACGTCCTACAACCAGTGCCCAGATTCGTGAGGCTTTCCTGCGTTATTTTGAACAGCACGGGCATTCTCGCGTTGCTTCCAGTTCTTTGATTCCGGGCAACGATCCGACGTTGTTGTTTACCAACGCGGGCATGGTGCAGTTTAAAGATGTATTTCTTGGTCAGGAGCATCGTGATTACAGTCGCGCAACCAGCTCTCAGCGTTGTGTGCGCGCAGGTGGTAAACACAATGATTTAGAAAACGTCGGTTATACCGCACGTCATCACACTTTCTTCGAAATGCTCGGTAACTTTTCTTTTGGCGATTATTTCAAAGAAGACGCAATCCGCTTTGGTTGGGAGTTTCTGACCGGACAAGATTGGCTGGGGATTCCCGAAGAAAAGCTGACCGTTACCGTATATGCCGATGATGACGAAGCATATGCTATTTGGAAGGACACTATTGGTGTTCCTGAAGAACGCATTATTCGTATTGGTGACAATAAAGGCGCTAAATATGCCTCAGATAACTTCTGGGCGATGGGTGATACTGGTCCTTGCGGTCCTTGCACCGAGATCTTTTATGATCACGGCGACCACATTTGGGGTGGACGCCCGGGGACTCCTGAAGAAGACGGTGACCGGTTTATTGAAATCTGGAACATCGTTTTTATGCAATATGAGCGTTCTTCTGATGGCATGAATCAGCTGCCGAAACCCTCCGTGGATACCGGTATGGGATTGGAACGTATCGCAGCAGTAATGCAAGGTGTTCACAACAATTATGAAATCGATCTATTTCAGGCGTTGCTGGTTGCGGCTGCTGAAGTCACTGGCGTAAAAGATATCGCGAATCAGTCGTTACGCGTTATTGCTGACCATATTCGTTCTGCTGCTTTTTTGATTGTCGATGGTGTGGTTCCGTCTAATGAAGGGCGTGGTTATGTGCTGCGTCGTATTATGCGACGTGCCATTCGCCACGCATATAAACTGGGTGTGCGTGATAACTTCTTTTTCAAACTAGTGAAGCCGTTGGCTGAACAGATGGGCGAAGCTTATCCGGAGCTAACGGCAGCGGTCGATCGTATTGAAAAAATCATTGTTACTGAAGAAGAGCAGTTTGCGAAAACGCTGGATAACGGCATGCAGCTTCTGGATCAAGCATTGCAAGAGGTCAGCGGCGAAGAGATTCCTGGGCAGGTTGTTTTCAAACTTTATGATACGTTTGGCTTCCCCGTTGATCTAACCAATGATATCGCGCGTGAAAAAGGCTTCACGTTGGACGAAGCAGGCTACGAAGCGGCGATGGAGGAGCAGCGTAAGCGTTCTCAAGCTGCTGGTGGTTTCAATGTTGATTATACCAAGAACTTCAAACTCGATGGTGAAACCACGTTTACCGGTTATGACGCTTTAGACGGTGACGTGACGGTTGTGGCCTTATACCAAGGCGATGCTGAGGTCGATCAACTCTCTGATGGCGAAGAGGGTGTGGTTGTTCTGGATCGTACCCCGTTTTATGGAGAGTCTGGTGGTCAGGTCGGTGATACTGGCTATTTGAAAGCCGCTCAAATGATGGCTGAAGTTCGTGATGTGACTAAGGCGTCTGGCCATCATCTTCATCAAATTCATATGGTTAATGGCACGATCACTAAAGGCGATGTGTTGTCTGCAAGTGTCGATCAGGAATTACGTCAGTCGATCGCGCTGAACCATTCTGCCACACACCTGTTACATGCTGCGCTGCGCGAAATTTTGGGTGACCATGTTACTCAAAAAGGCTCGCTGAATGATTCTCAGAAACTGCGCTTTGATTTCGCCCACTTTGAAGCTGTTGATGCTGATACTCTGCGCGAAATTGAAGACCGCGTGAATGATCAAATTCGTTTAAATAGTCCGGTTGAAACATTAGTGACCGACATGGATACCGCAGTCGAAAAAGGTGCCATGGCATTGTTCGGTGAGAAGTACGGTAATGATGTACGTGTTCTGACTATGGGTGATGGTTTTTCGGTTGAATTATGTGGCGGCACGCATGTAGATCGCACGGGTGACATCGGCTTGATTCGTATTGTGTCTGAATCCGGTGTTGCTGCTGGTGTACGTCGTATTGAAGCGGTGACCGGCAAAGGTGCGTTGGCGCATGATTATGCCAATGAAGCCCAATTGCAAATGGTTGCCGGACTGTTAAAAGCGAAGCCCGATATGGTTGTTGGCAAAGTCGAAGGCTTGCTGGCATCACAGAAAAAACTGGAAAAAGAACTACAGCAGTTAAAAGCCAAGTTGGCAACGGCGTCAGGCGGTGACCTTGCTAGCAATGCCAAAGACGTTCAGGGCATCAAGGTGTTAGCGGCAAAAATAGAGGGTGCAGATCGTAAGAGCTTGCTAGCATCGATGGATCAACTAAAAAATAAGTTGGGCTCTGCTGTCGTCTTGCTGGCAACCACCGATGACAAGGGTATTGCACTTGTCGCAGGTGTTACCAAAGACCTGATTGGCAAAGTTAAAGCCGGTGATCTGATGAAAGACGCTGCCGGTAAGCTTGGCGGCAAAGGTGGCGGTCGTCCTGACTCCGCGCAAGGCGGTGGCACAGATACGGCTGCATTGCCTTCGGTGTTGAACGGTGTTGCTGAATGGGTTGAGTCACAATTAGGTTGATCGTCGGGATTGATGACAGATAGATAGGTTCGTCCGTACATGTATTTATGACGAACCTGTTTTTGGTGATTGATCTGTTGTGTTGGGGTGTTGATACTTTTCGTGAGCTGTCAGTAAGGCCGAGAATACCGCCCAATAACGTCTCATAGTCTTATGCACTTTTTTCGTGTATAGACCTTACCTAATAACCCCAAATTCAGTGTCTATATGTTTCAATTTGGTTGCAATTGTTGTTAAATGTCGCACCTTTACAATTCAACAGGCGGCAACGCTTGCGAGCTCTGCGATAATCCGATCTACACTAAAAGATACGTGCGATGAGTCTTATTGTTCAAAAGTTTGGTGGTACCTCGGTAGGCTCGGTTGAGCGTATCGAGTCTGTGGCCGATAAAATTGCAGGTTATCGTGATCAAGGCCATAGTGTTGTGGCCGTTGTATCGGCAATGAGTGGTGAAACCAACCGATTGATTGGATTGGCACACGATATCCAAGATCATCCGACGCCACGCGAAATGGATGTTCTGGTATCAACCGGTGAGCAGGTGACTACTGCGTTGTTAAGCATGGCGTTAAACAAGCGCGGCTACACAGCAAAATCCTATAATGGCAGCCAGGTGCGTATTCTGACCGATGATACGCATACCAAAGCTCGTATTAAGAGTATTGACGGAGACCGTATCCGTAAAGATATCGAAGCGGGTACTGTTGTTGTGGTCGCCGGTTTTCAGGGTGTTGATGAAGCAGGTAATATTACAACACTCGGGCGTGGTGGTTCTGATACCACGGCTGTGGCGTTAGCCGCTGCATTAAAGGCTGACGAGTGTCAGATATATACCGATGTGGATGGCGTCTATACGACAGATCCGCGGGTTGTCGAAAACGCGCAGCGCCTTGATACCATTACGTTTGAAGAGATGCTTGAGATGGCAAGTCTCGGCTCAAAAGTACTGCAAATCCGCTCGGTCGAATTTGCTGGGAAATATCAAGTACCACTGCGTGTGTTGTCGAGTTTTGTTGACGGCCCGGGCACACTCATTACATTAGAGGGTGATACAAACATGGAAGCACCGGTAATTTCTGGTATTGCATTTCAGCGTGATGAAGCCAAAATTTCAATTATGGGTATTCCTGATAGGCCCGGTGTTGCTTCTCAGGTGCTTGGTCCGATCAGTGATGCGAATATCGAAGTGGATGTTATTGTGCAGAATGTTGCTGCCGATAATACCAATGATTTGACCTTTACGGTTCATCGGAATGACCTGCAAGATGCAGCTGCTATTCTTAATCAAGTCGCTGAAAAATTAGGCGCGCGAGAAATCGTTACTGATGACCAAATTTGTAAAGTTTCGTTAGTGGGTGTGGGCATGCGTTCACACGCCGGAATTGCAAGCAAGATGTTTGCCGCTTTGGCGGAACTTTCAATAAATATTCAGCTCATTACTACGTCTGAAATCAAAATCTCCGTAGTAGTGGATGAAAAGTACATGGAACTGGCCGTGCGTGGTTTGCACTCAGCTTTCGGGCTGGACGGTGAACCAGAGTCTGTGGAATAAGCAGACACAAGGGAGTAGGAAACAGGCATTGTCCTAATAGTGTTAACACACTAAAGGATGAGTAGGTTAATTACTTGGGAGCACATGTATGTGTTGTGACTTCCGCATGCATGTTAGGCTTAGGAGACAAATATGCTTATCTTGACCCGTCGTATTGGCGAAACTTTAATGATCGGAGACGAGGTAACAGTCACGGTTCTTGGTGTGAAAGGCAATCAGGTACGTATTGGTGTGAATGCACCGAAAGAAGTACCGGTTCACCGTGAAGAAATCTATCAGCGCATTCAGCGTGAGAAAGAAGGTACCAACGAGTAACTGATCGTTAATTGATCGCTTTGTCGGTGTGCCGAAATGTAAGCATCAGAAAACGTACAGAAACAGGGTGTGAGAGGAAAAAAACCGTTGATTTATAACATAAATTCGATATTATAGCCGTCCTCTTAAGGAGAGGTGGCCGAGTGGCCGAAGGCGCTCCCCTGCTAAGGGAGTATAGGCTAATCCCCTATCGGGGGTTCGAATCCCCCCCTCTCCGCCATATGAAAAACCCGGTCTTTTGACCGGGTTTTTTTTCGCTCCAATTTTTGATTTCTTGCGTTGCTGTCTAACGGTTAGTTTCTGTTATTTGAGTTAATCATACCTTCTGCTAAATGCATTTCCTTTCTTTACACGGCCAGCTGAATCTATGTTCATCCCGAAAAACGATTCGTAGGTTTGCTGTTATCGTGTTCTCGTATGATTTTTCTAAATTGGTGTAGATCTGGATCTATGTCATTGTTAATTCGTTGTTTTTTGCTAACTTTTAAGCTTAGGTTTGATGGCTTGGATTTGATGTGTTGCGCGCACTAGTGGATCTGAGTGGCATATGTTGTTTGTCGCTCTTTGCTATTGGGTGGGTGAGGAATCCTGATTTGACTGTCATACACATTAGGTTTTAATCGGGAAGAGCAATCATGGGCACAGATTCAACGTTTCTTCAGTCAGTCAATAAGATGTACGAGCGTGCGGCGAGTATTCTTGAATTGTCGCCAGGGCTTACAGAGCAGATCCGCGAATGCGCCTCGGTGTATGAGGTCAGCTTTCCGGTACGAATTCGTGGTGAATATCGCGTATTCCGAGGCTGGCGTGTTAACCATAGTGAGCACATTCTGCCGGTTAAAGGCGGGATTCGATATGCCCCTACAGTAAATCGCCATGAGGTAGAAGCATTAGCAACACTGATGACATTCAAGTGTTCTGTTATCGATGTGCCCTTCGGTGGTGCCAAGGGTGGTTTGGCGATCGACCCCTGTGAATACTCGGTGGAAGAACTTAAAACCATTACCGTGGCGTTTACGGGGGAGTTAGCTAAGCGGGAATATATTCATCCTGCAATCAATGTTCCCGCCCCTGATATGGGAACTAGCGAGCGTGAAATGGCCTGGATGGCCGATACTTATCGGCTTCTGAATCCGGATAATATCGACGCTGTTGCCTGCGTGACAGGCAAGCCTATCGCTATGGGCGGAGTCGAAGGGCGTACCGAGGCAACTGGGCGTGGTGTTCAATACGGGTTGCAGGAGTTTTTCCGAAATGCGGATGAGTTGGAATCTTTAGGATTGACCGCGGGCCTGAAAGATAAACGTATTATCGTGCAAGGATTGGGTAATGTGGGCTACCACGCATCCAAGTTTCTCGAAGAAGAAGATGAAGCTCTGATTATTGGTATCGTCGAAGTTGATGGAGGTATCTACAACGAAAACGGATTAGATGTTGATGCGGTTCATCGTCATATTCGTGAAACGGGTGGTGTGAAGGGCTTTCCGGGTGCTGAGTTTGTTGAAGATGGTATACAGCTATTTGCCCGCGACTGCGATGTGCTGATACCTGCAGCGACAGAAGGCCAGATTAACACGGATAATGCAGATCATATTAAAGCACCGGTTATCGCCGAGGCAGCCAATGGCCCGGTTACCTATGAGGCAGACATGCTATTGCGCGCTAAGGGAAAGATGATCATTCCGGATCTATTGCTCAATGCAGGCGGGGTGACTGTCTCGTATTTTGAATGGACAAAGAATATCTCCCATATGAATTACGGTCGCATGGATAAAATGATCACCTCAAGGCGTCAGGACGTTGCTGTGCGAATGCTGGAGTCGGTAACCGGGAAGCAAGTGCCATCAGCTGAGCGTAAAGCATTGCAGCGTTATGAATCCGATGAGTTGAATTTGGTCCGCTCAGGATTGGAAGACACGATGTATCGTGCTTTCCGTAAAGTACATTTGTTGTATAAAACCTCCGATAAGATCGATGATTTACGTACCGCTGCTTACGTAATTGCCATCGAGAAGATTGCCCAGTATTACCAGAACTATTCTATTAGTGTGTAAAAAGTACATAAAACGATCAATCTAAAGGCTCGATTTTTGCTGCAGATGAAAATTGGCTTTTTTGTAAGAAAGATGCCATTTTTCATGTTGACATCAATAGCTTAGGCCACTAATATACGCGGCCTCTGAGGAGCAACTCGTTATGCGCCAGTAGCTCAGCTGGATAGAGTACCTGGCTACGAACCAGGCGGTCGGAGGTTCGAATCCTTCCTGGCGCACCATTTATTAACATCGATTCCGATGGCAATAAATGAGAATAAACGAGTTTATTATATCGGTATTGTTTGAATTAAAATTCCTACTTAGGAACTAAAATTTTGGCAATAGATGATAGTACCAAGCGCCAGTAGCTCAGCTGGATAGAGTACCTGGCTACGAACCAGGCGGTCGGAGGTTCGAATCCTTCCTGGCGCACCATCTCTCCCCAAGATGGATTTAATAACTGCTAATTCATAGCGGTTAAATAATTAGAAAATCTACTTCAAACAATATACTTGCTGCGTTCATGCAATTGTCGACTGACAATTTATGTCGACCCTGCAGGTCATATTCTTTTCCTTTTGGCGTGAATTCCCCGTAATTTTGAATCCTGTCACACTTCGTCTGTGCGCTGAGTCCCGTTTTGAGCTGATGTTGGGAATTGGCACGCTATGCGCTATGTCTTCTTATGCATTACCTGAAGGGCGTGTGATTATGTCGCCGCCGACAATACGGATTGTGACGGCTATTTTGCTGGTGGTTGCACGGGGAGGGGTTATGAAGATCGGCCTGACTTGTTTTTTTATGTTTGCAGCGCTTCACGCCATAGCGCAAGAATGCCACGAAGCTTATAAACCGGCAGTATCGCACTTGCAAAGTGTTGAAGAACAATTGCATCGAGTAACGAATAAAAACGAATATCAGCGCAATGTACGTGAGCGTTATGACACGATTGAGCTGTTAGGGTTTGTTGCAGAAGCATGCGCTAATGAAAAAACACTGACGGCATTGCAGCGCGATCGTTGGTTGCAGATGCGAGATGTACTTTTGCATCTACGAGCCAGTGCCAGAGCGTCAGCGTTTACCAAGTTTTCTGATTGGATAGCGTCAAAAAATGAAGACCTTAATGCTTGTCTGTTAATTACTAACGCGAGCGTTCAGGTCAATAAGGAATAACTCGAAAAACCTGATAGGTTTGGGTGTATGATGCGGCGACGATGCGCGTTGATACCGTTAGGTGCTTGGCGTCTCTGTCGATAAACGGCTTCACCTATTGATGGCTTGCCGAAGATACATTCGATGAGAGACGCCCAAATAATGAGTTAGCGTGTCGTCGCTGCCTTAATCTTCGATAACGATGTCGTATTTTTGTATATATGGCTCAAAGCGTTTGATGACAGTATCACGATCAAGGCCGAACTCTGCAAAATCATATTCATGCTTGCCATGTTTACCCAGCTTGTTTGCATCTGCATAGCGGTGAAAAGCAGCATCGGTTGTTTCCGACAGTGGTAGTTCAAAGGTGTCATAGATGCGTCGAACCACGGCCAAAGAATCGCTTGTGAAATCTTTATACTGGATATCCAATACGCGGCTTGATGGAAGCGCTTGACGTTGTGCCATGCTGGCTTCGACTTTACGGGCGAGATACTCCATGACAGTAGGGCCAAGCGTCTTGCGGTCAAAGTCACGTTCGACCATTAGCGCATTCATCATACTGGCGTAGCTGGTTACTGCTTCTAACGGATTTCTGTGAGTGATGATGATGCAGGCATCCGGGAACATGTCGACGATTTTATCCAGAGCCCATAAATGTGCCGGCGATTTTAGTAACCAGCGGTCGCCCGGGCGCTGCCACTGCAGCATGCGTAACATGTCAGCGTAATAACGGTAGCTAGGGCCGAGGTCTTGTTCTTGAAACCAGCTACCATAGGGTTCCATCATGGTTTCCATGCCAAACTGCACATCACTGAAGGTGTGGTTCAACAAGTGGATGCATTCCTCGGGAGTATCTGCCGTTGTGTGGTGGATTTTGCTGAAATCTGGATTTTTACGGTTTTGTTCTTCTTGCCAAGCTTTCATCATCAGGTAGCGAGGATCTTCTTTGCCGGGCTCAAAACTTTCGCAAGGATCGGGCGTCATGCCTTCCCACAATTTTAACGGGCGAGACGCAGGATCGTTTGCTAGTAAGTTTAATAGCGCTGAGGTCCCTGTGCGTGGCAGGCCTGTGAGATAAAGCGGTTGTTTGATCTGCTCTTCCAAAATTTCCGGGTATTGTTTCCAGGCGCCTTCGATACGCATTCGCGTTGCTAACAGGTCGACCACACGGCGGCGCAGACGTTTACGCCCACGTTCTGAAAAACCGTTGTTGTCGTAAGTTTGCAATAACACCTTAAGCCCTGCTTGAAAGTCGGTATTGCCCAAATCCGTCAAACCGGATTTTTCACGCGCATTCGCAATGACGGTGTCAAAATCAAAATTAATTTCACTCATGAGTTACCTCTTCGGCGCATTCATTGGTTAATGGTGCCTTCAATACCGTAATTAGCCTACCAGCTCACTGAGCATGACGCGCTTACAAACGGGTGTAGGATGCGTCTCAGCGCGGATCCAGCGCACACACATGGTACCTTGTTGGCGGCCGCGCGTATCCATCCAGTTATCAAGTCCTGGGTCTTCAGCCGCGAGCACGATCTGTATTTTGCCATTGTCGTTCACACGCGCTGTGTGTTTGTTGAGATGGACCGGGTAAAAGCGGTAATCGAGGCTTTCTAGCCAATAGTTACCGAGCTGAAAATTCCAAAAATCGCACTCCGGTGGTTCTAGTTCGATCAGCAAGGCTTCGCCATCAGCGAGATCAAAATAGCTGTGGTAATAGGCGATATTCGGATCGCCGCCGGCTTGTAGTGCTTTTTCGGGAGAAAAACGTGGCAGTTGATTGGGGTGTTTACGAAAATCTTCTGTCCACTGACGGAACAGGTCGGCAGTGGCGTGCACAAAAAAAGCAGCACTTCTTAAGGCGTTGTCCATGCGATCTGGGTCGAAATCACGTGGGCGATTGTCGGCATTGATACGCTCGATGGTTACGTCGGCCGGAATCTCAGCGCCATGATCGAGACGTGTTTGTCGAACTTGAATCAGACGCGTTGCTGAACTCATCGGCAGCCAGTTACCGGCTTCTTGGGGTGTCGCTGAGGCGATTACTTCAAAATTACCGTCGGCGTCGATCTGCATATCAGCAGCGTCGAGGTAACCATCGGTATCCAGGCTGCCTGTTTTGCCATAGCCGCCGGCTTGAGCGCCAAAGCCTAAGTAATGCACGGTGTTGCGTTTGCCACGAATACGGTAGTCAAACTTGCCGTTAACCGGTGCCGCTAGATAGATATTGTCGGGGTTATCCATGCCCATTTTGATGGTTTCGTGCACGGGTTGTCGGAATACCGGTGCATGGGCGTCGCTGGCTTCGACAAAAGATTCTAGCGCCGCACGTGTAAGGCGTGTTAAATAGCGGAAACCCTCTGCTCGGTCGAGCGCATTGTTGGGTGCGTCGGGGTGCATGATAACGGCATGCCCAGCTTCTTTTAATCCATCACAAAAGGCATCCCAGCTTTCGCCAGACATCAGTGCATCACGGGGTTTATTCTCGGTTTGGCTCATGTTGTAAACTCCGTTAGCTGCGAGGGTATAGTTGATTGAATGCCGTTATTGTAGAGAAGCCATTGTCGGTTAAACCATCTTTTTGGATGATCTGCATGAATTTCTTCGTCTCTAGACAAGCGCGCAATAGCGATAACGGTTAAAATGCCCGCATTTATGCCAAATGGCCTGAGGTTTTGATTCACATGCAAACACGGTTGTTGCCCTTCGCACTGGGAGCAGCGGTTCTTTTGCCATTGCTGCTTTTAGTGATGGTGCTGGTTTTGTACCAGCCGCCGTTCAGTCTCTATAGTTTTTCCTGGATTCCTTCTCTGGATATCGCATTGTCGTTTCGGTTCGATGGTTTAAGCGTTTTATTCGCAGGCCTGATTACCGGCGTTGGTGTGTTGGTGCAGCTCTATGCAGTTGCATATATGAAGCCGTATCGTGGGCGAGGGCTGTTTCATCTGTATCTGACCCTGTTTATGTTGTCGATGCTGGGTTTGGTATTGGCGGATAATTTGCTGCTGATATTTGTCTTCTGGGAGCTGACCACAGTGACCTCCTATTTGTTGATTGGTTTTAATCACGAGGAGGCAGTGGCACGGCGTAACGCGTTGCAAGCGATGTTAGTCACGGGGGCAGGTGGCTTGTCGATGTTGGCCGGTATGATTTTATTGGGTGAAATTGCCGGTAGTTACAGTATGTCGGTGGTATTGGATAGAGCAGACATGATTGCGACCCACCCGGCTTTTGTTGCCTCCATGGTGCTGATCATTCTGGGTGCCTTTACGAAGTCGGCACAGTATCCATTTCACTTTTGGTTACCCGGTGCGATGGCGGCACCAACGCCAGTAAGTGCCTACTTACATTCATCGACAATGGTGAAAGCTGGTGTCTACTTGCTAGCGCGGATGTTGCCGATATACGGTAATACCGATATCTGGTTTTGGACGTTGACCAGTGTGGGGGCTTTTACGGCATTGTGGTGTGCCATTCTTGCGTACCGACAAACTGACTTAAAGCTGATTCTGGCATTCAGCACCAATGTGATTTTGGGGCAGTTAGTTATGCTGCTTGGGCTGGGTTCTGTATATGCGGTAACAGCGGCGCTGTTATTAATCGCTGCGCATTCGTTTTACAAAGCCGGCTTGTTTATGGTGGTAGGTAATATCGATAAGGCCACAGGCACGCGGGAGTACAATGAGCTGGCGGGATTACGCTCTGTGTTGGCCATCAGCTTTTTGGCGGCCTTGCTTACTGCGGCGTCTAAAGCCGGTTTGCCGCCGTCTTTGGGTTTTTTGAGTAAAGAATACTTATACAAAGCGGGGCTTGAGTTTCACTGGGTGTTGGCCGGCGTTATGTTGCTAGTTAATGCGTTAATGGTTGCGTTGTCGTTGCTGATTTTGATTCGACCGTTTTTGAAACCCCATCACCCTGAAGCGGCTGCCATAAAACCGGTGGAGCACAACACGTTCTTGTGGTTGTCGCCGATTATTCTAGCGATTGCATCGATAGTTGTGCCAGTCGCGTTACTGGGTTGGTATCAGCACTTGATCATCGATCCGGCGGTGTTGCATATGGTGCCCTCGCACGCGAGCAAAACTGTAAAACTTTGGCAAGGTTTTAACATCCCGCTGGGTTTGAGTTTCGCGACGTTGGTTGTTGGTGTTCTGTTGTACCGTTTCTATCCAACGATCAAACCTATCGTCACTCGAGTGGTTGATGTTTTTCCTACCGGCCCGCAGATCTATCAAACACTACTGGATGGTGTCATGGCGATTGCTCGCTGGCAAACACGTATGCTTCAGCATGGCGCCTTAAGTGGCTATACCCTGCAGTTTTTTATCGTACTCGTCGTGGTACTTGGTTATGGCTTATCGCAAGGTATGCAGTTACCAACGCCGAGTATTAACGTGCAATATTACGAATTGGTGATGGCCATCTTCTTGGTGGTTGCGGCCTTCGTGGTTGTTTTGTCCCGTACGTTACTGTTGGCCGTTGCGGCACTTGGCACAATAGGCTTTCTGACAACTCTGGTATTTCTTGTTTATAGTGCGCCTGATGTGGCAAAAACCCAGCTTCTGGTAGAAACCTTACTGGTTGTGTTTATCGCGATTGTGCTGCGTCATATCCCCTCATTACATACGGTGAGTCGCCATTCGTTACCGCGGAAATTCGTTAATGGTGTTGTCGCAAGCCTAGTGGGTATAGGTGTGGCTTTGGTGCTCTGGATGATCACGGCGAGCCCCTTGGATTTATCGTTGTCGCAATTCTACGCGGAGCAAAGCTTTCCCGGTGGGCATGGCCGTAACATCGTTAATGTGATTCTGGTTGATTTTCGTGCCTTTGATACGATGGGCGAAATTGTTGTTGTAGTAATGGCTGCGTTGGCAACCATTGCCCTCTTTGGCAGATCGCGGCCTCGTCTGCGTAAGCGAGTGTAACGATGCAAACTCTAATTTTTCGCACCTCGGCGCATATCGTCACTAGTTTCATGCTCGTGTTTGCCGTTTATTTATTGTTGCGCGGGCACAATGCTCCGGGTGGCGGTTTTATTGCTGGTTTGATTGCGGTTATTGCGATGGCATTACTGATGCTGGCTGAAGGGCCGGACTATGTTCGCCAACGTTTGGTTTATTCGCCGGTGATTTATGCCATATCCGGTATTGTGTTGAGCCTTTTTGCGGGTTTTATACCGCTGTTATTTGGCAAGGCATTTTTGACCGGGCTATGGGCGCAAAACTTACCTATTGGTACACCCTTGTTGTTTGATTTTGGAGTGTTTTTTGCCGTGCTTGGTTCTGTACTCACCATTTTGTTGAATGTCGAAGAGGAGCTGAGCTGATGGAGCTTCTTTGGTGCTTGGTGGTTGGTATCATGACCGCCTGTGGTGTTTACCTGATGATGGAACGCCATATTCTGCGATTTTTATTCGGCATGATGCTGGTCAGTAATGCCATTAACTTTGCCATTTTTATTAGCGGGCGCCTGACCCGTGGTAACCCCCCGTTAATTGCGTCTGGTGATGTTGTGCCAGCTGCTGGTTATGCCAACCCTTTGCCTCAGGCATTGATTTTAACCGCCATTGTTATCGGGTTTGGTTTGTTGTTGTTCGCGTTGATTCTCGCTTATCGGGCTATCAAGGATCTAGGCACTGGCGATATGGATAAGATGGATGCCGAACCGCAGGTCAGTGAGGAACAAACATGAATAATATCCTGCTGGTTTTTCCGGTATTTGTGCCTCTGCTCACAGCCTGTTTAGTAGCGTTTTGTTTTCGCTCGCGTTCTGCCGCAACGGTCGTCAGCTGGATTGGCGCCATGGCAACATTGCTTAGCGGTGTATTACTGCTAGCAACAGTGATTGAGCAGGGCATTCAGGTGAAGGCATTCTCAGGGTGGAAGGCCCCATTTGGTATTGTGTTTGTCGCCGATCTGCTCAGTGCCGCCATGGTTGTTATCACTGGTATTATTGCCGTTGCTGTGGTGTTTTACAGCGCTGCAGACCTAGCACGAAAGCGTTCTTACGCGCTGTATCATATTCTTATGCATGTGTTGATTGCCGGTGTGATGGGGAGTTTTTTGACCGGTGATATTTTCAATTTGTACGTCTGGTTTGAGGTCATGCTGATAGCCTCTTTTGGCCTGATGGTGGTTGATGCTGGGCGTAAACAAATTGATTCGGCGGTGAAGTATGTGGTGTTAAATCTCGTGTCGACCATGGTTTTTCTGTTGGCGATCGGCTTACTGTATGGCGCAACGGGCACGTTGAACATGGCTGACTTACACGAGAAAGTGCCGCTCATGAATCATACCGTGATGATCGTAGTGGCGGGCTTATTCCTATTCGGTTTCGCTATTAAGTCGGCGTTGTTTCCGGTGTTTTCCTGGCTGCCTGCCTCATATCACAACTTGCCCAGTGCGGTTGTTGCTTTGTATGCCGCGTTACTGACTAAGGTTGGTATCTACGCCATGATTCGGGTGTTTACACTGGTATTTTCGCTGCCCGAAACCGGATTTCAGCCGTTTCTCATTGTGATAGCGGCTCTAACGATGTTGACCGGTGTTTTAGGCGCAGCTAGCCAGTTTAGCGTGAAGCGTATTCTGTCTTTTCATATTGTTAGCCAAATCGGTTACATGTTGATGGGGTTTGCCATCTTTACGCCGCTGGCGATTACCGGGGCGGTGTTTTATATCATTCACCACATTATTGTTAAGGCCAATTTGTTCCTCATGGGCGGTTATTTAGAGCGTCGGTTTGGTACCGATGATCTAGCGAAACTGGGTGGTGTTTATCGGTTGATGCCTGGGTTCTCGTTGTTGTTTCTGGTGCCGGCGTTTTCACTCGCAGGGTTTCCGCCCTTGTCTGGCTTCTGGGGAAAGTTTCTTGTTATCAAAGCGAGCTTGCTGTCAGAGGAGTTCATGCTGGCGGGTGTTGCCTTATTTGTTAGCTTATTAACAATCTACTCGATGACAAAAATCTGGGGTGAAGCATTCTGGAAACCGCTACCTGAAGGCAGCCAAATAGCGCCGATTCAGCGTTCGGAGCAGTTGCTTTATTTAGTGCCGATTATCAGCTTGGCGAGTCTGACGGTATTGATTGGTTTGTTTGTTGAGCCTATCTACCAGCTGGCGTCAACTGCGTCGTACACGCTGTTGAATCCTGATATCTATGTGAATGCAGTATTGGGGGCTCGCCAATGAATGTATTTTTGTTGAATATCCTACTTGCGCTCGGGTGGATGGTTATAAATGGTCAATACCAGAGTACAGATTTTTTAGTAGGTTTTGTGGTGGGTTTTTTGAGCCTTTGGCTGACGGAACCGTTTCGCGGTAAGCCTTCCTACGGTAGAAAGGTTTGGGCGGCAATAGAGCTGTTTGTGGTGTTTCTTTATCAGCTGCTCACCTCCAGCTTGCAGGTGGTTTGGGACGTTATTACACCGCAGCATTTAAGTGATCCGGCGATTATTAACGTGCCGATGGATGTGAAATCCGATATGCAGATTATGTTATTGGCCAATATCGTTTCTCTCACTCCAGGTACGTTAACTCTCAATGTTTCAGACTGTCGTCAGTACCTGATTGTGCATGCCATGTTTGGCAGTGATAAACAGGCGGTGATAGACGATATCAAACACACATTTGAACGCCGTATTTTGGAGGTGACCCGTGACTGAGTTAATGATTGTCACCCTGAACATCGCTTTTGCTGGGTTGTTGACGAGCTTCGCTTTGGCCTTTATTCGCCTGTGTAAAGGGCCGACGCTAGCCGACCGAGTAATCGCGTTAGATCTTATTGCGTTTATAGTTATTGGCTTTATCGGTACGTATTCCATTTTTAGTGGTCAGATTGCGTTTATGGATATCGCCATCACATTGGCATTGGTCGCGTTTCTGAGCACTATCGCGTTTGCGCGGTTTATTCTGAAGTCACGTGATTTTAGAGTCTCGCATATTGACCGACCGTTAGATGATAATGGCGATCACTGCGCCGATAACGATCACAAAGGAGACGTCTCATGATGGAATGGCTTGTTGCCTTGTTCGTGTTGTCTGGTGTGGGTTTTACTTTCTTTGCTGCACTGGGCATTCTGCGTATGCCAGATGCTTATATTCGAATGCACTCATCAACCAAAGCCGGAACGATCGGGCTGGGGTTGATCATGATTGGCGTTGCCTTGAATTTTCATGATGTCACCGTAACGTCGCGTGCCGTGGCGATCTGTTTGTTCATCTTGATGACGGCCCCAGTGGCTGCGCATTTGCTGGGTAAATCGCTGTTGGAACGTAACTATCCGATGTACTGTGCCGAAAACCGACGAAAAGACTGAGGTTGCCTTCAGTTTATAGATCTCTCACTGACGCTTTTGATATGTTGAAATGCCGGTTAGAATGGCTGGCTGTTTCAATATTCTTGTCAGGACGTCAGGGAGTAACATATGCAGGAATACCTCTCGGAGCGTGTTCAAAAACAACGTGATTGGTATGAGCTACGCGCTAACGATAGTAAACAGCGTTTTTTGCGTAACCAGACGGTCATTATTGTTCTTGGGGCCGTGATTCCGTTGACTGTAACCATTGCGAGTTTTCTGGGGCACGCCGAGTTAGGGGCTGTGATCTCAGCGGGTATTTCGTGTGGTATCTCAATCATTGCCGGGCTGGATAAATTGCATCAGCCACAAACCGCTTGGTTTAATAGTCGCGCCTACGAAGAATCCCTGAAGAAAGAAGAGTGGTTTTATCGTTATCGCGCGGGTGACTACAACGGTTTATCTGATCGTGATGCTGAAGTACGATTTATCGAAAACGTCGAAGGTATTATTTCCGCTGATATTGCCCGCCGCCCGGCGAGTCATCGTAACGGTGATAAACGCGGCGATGTGGTAGCGGCTCCTAGTGCAACAACCGCAAAGACTGACCAGACAGCAAAACCTCAGTCTGTGCTGCCTGGCTAAATCAACAGCGCTCGCTAGATGAGCGCTTTCGTAACGCCAGAGATCGATTATTGATCCTGATCGAATGGCGTTACTGGCTGGCCATCGACAAAGGTGGTAACAACCTTGATACCGCTGATGGCGTCATGCGCAACATCCAACGGATTCTTCTCCAGCAGCACAAAGTCTGCCCTTTTACCAACAACAATTGATCCAAGCTTATCTGCCAACTGGTGTTGTCTGGCCGGCTCAATGGTGACTGCTCTCAGCGCTTGGTAAGTCGCCATGCGCTTTTTGTCAGCCATTTTGGCCTGATTGCCTGCCTGAACCTGCTGATTACCCGGCATCGGCTGCGCATCTTTGCTGGCTAGGTTAGGGTAGATCCAAGTTTGTCGCGCCAGTGCTTGTTCAATCAGCCAAAGGGGGCGTGCCGGTGTTACCGGCATATCGCTGTGGAGTGAAAACGGAATATTCGCAGATTGTTCTGCAGCAATCGGGTCGATCATCGCAGCACGGCCGTGGGGGTCGTTCACATAAGCGACGTTTTTAACAAAGCTGGGTTTATCGCCATCAAGAATACCTTGGAATGCGGCACCCCAGTAAGCGACGTGGCCGATGGTGTGGCTTGCTGTAACATCGAGTTTTTCGCGCAACCGCTTTACTGCATTGACCGCATCGGCATCCTGATTATCAACGGTAAAGTGAATCAACGTATGCACTTTTTGACACGCGCTTTTAGCGTTTTTGTTTGCGTCTTTTGCGCAATCTTCAGACAGTTCATAAAACGCATTCACAGAAGCCTGACTAGCAGCGTCGCCGTTGGTATGTATGTTGATGTAGTTGCCAGCCTCGAAATACGGGCGCAGGTGTTCGGCAATGATTTCGCCATTGGCGTAGTTTGGGTGGCCAGCACCTGCGTAAGAGCAATTGCCATTTTGCGCATAGGCTGTGGTCAGCCAAGCTGAGCATCCTTGGGTAGAGCCATCGGCCCAAAGTTTGATGCCTTGAACGCCTAAAAATCCGTTACCTTCCTGCCAGATATCTGACATCGTCGATTGAATTTCTTTTGACGACATCGGTGCCCCGCCAACACTGTCAGATGCATTCCACGCCATTAGGCTGATGTAACGCATATCGTTAGTCTGTTCGTTAACCAATGCTTTCAGGTAACGCACTTCGTCATAGCTTAAGGCGCCGCCATTCACGAATGTGGTGAGACCCGCATCACTCAGTGCCTTGACTTGTGATTTAGCTTCAGCGACGAATTGCTCCGGCGATTCGTTGAGGAATATTTGCCCATCATCTAACTGTTTCATAATGGTAGTAAAGAAGGCATCGTAAGAACCTGGCTCAGTCAACTTGCCGGTATAGTTGCAAATGTTCTCACTACTGCAGCTGTAATCGTAACGTGCTGAAGGATCCGCGGGCTGATAGCGTGATGAGGTGATCTTTTTTTCGCTAATGCCCGGGCATTTTTCAGCAGACTCACAAACATTTCTACCCAGTGTCTCACGGATCGCAGCTCGGTTGACGTATGCCAAGTGCAATGACTGGTCAAGCATCATGACAGGGGTTTCGATGTCATGGGCATGATGTGTTTTGTCGGCGAGGTAGTTATCGATATAGTTTGCCGGGCTGTTGGTGAAATAAAAGATGTCAGACGGCGGCTGTGTTTTGTTGGTATTCATCCGTGATGGGTCGATACCAAAACCGACACGCCATGTGCCTTTGTATCGGTGTTCGTCTGCCAGGAGTAGATCCAAGGCATGATCGATGTATACAGGGCATGGTATGTCGCCGACATGGGCTTTTTGCTGACCGATCGCTTCTCGGTGTTCAAATTTTTCCGGCAAACAGGGGGCTAAATCCGCAATTTGTGAAAGCTGAGTAGTGAGTACGATATGGCCATGAGGCTCGATAAAGCCGGGCATCAGGGTGCGGCCCTTTAAATCGATAACCGCAGTATCATCGGGGAGTGCATCTGGCACAACATCAGGTGCGGCTGCTTCTGAGGCGTTTTTTTCATCGCTTGTTGCTGGCGCTGACATCGCCTTTTTGATGGTATCCAGCTTGCCAGCCATTTTAATCACGCCGTCACTGACCCATACGGCTTCAACGGTCTCAATCCGGTCTTTGTTAGCCATCGAGATAATCGTGCCGCCAGAGAATAGAATGTTGTTGGCGTCAGGTATATCAGCGTGAGTTTCTTCCTTTGAATCGCCGCAAGCGCTCAACAAGAGACCCGCGCAGGCTGCTAGCATCCAGCCTTTGGCGGTCTTTGTTCGATAGTTGATTCGATGAGAGGGAGACCTTTTTTTAAACGGCGTATTTGCATCCATACATTCATCCTCAAAGGGATTCATAGTCGCTACCTGCTGGGCAATGATCGATTAATTTAACGATGTATTCAATTTAGGCCAATATAGAGCAAACACGCTTTTTTTAAAGGATCAGATGTCTGTGTAATGCGGTGTTATAGGTGCATCTTTGAATTCAGGCTATATTGGCGGCGCTTTTCAATACGCGTGAACATGTTCCTGCGATTGAATAATAAGCCGTGTTTACCCCTTGGCTGGTGTGTGTTGCATATCCAGCCTTTTTTGTGCCTGAAATTCAGGGTTTGCGGCGGTAGCTACATCGGTTATTCGTTCGGCGCGAGCTAATCAAGTTAGCTCGCGCATATATTCTGGGTTCTATTGTTGATTCTGTGCATTTTTGCCCACAACCGAAACTTCGTTATCCTCGGCCAATGCCGATTCTGTGCTATCGGTATATGAATAGTCATTGCAGTGACAACGCGTCGCCATTTTATATGTGCAGTGGATGTGTAATAGCTGCCCCGATGCTTTAATTCCATCAGTACAAGGCGTGAACACGCATGGATATCTCCAAAGTCGATCTCAATTTACTCTGGTATTTAGATGTTTTGTTGCGTGAACAAAACGTTACTCGTGCGGCAGAGGCCGTTAATATCACCCAACCTGCGATGAGTAATTGTTTGCGACGTTTGCGTGATTTATTTGATGACCCGTTGTTAATTCGCACCAGCGATGGCATGGAGCCATCGGAAAAAGCCCTACAGTTAGCTCCGCTGATTCGGTCCGCGATTGGGGAGATTGAGAAGGTTATTGAACCAGAAATGAGTTTTGATCCGAGCCAGAGTACGCGCCTGTTTCGGATTATGGCCAGTGACTATTCTGAAGCGGTATTACTGCCTGAACTACTCAGTCGTTGTCGAGAAATGGCACCGGAGCTGCGCTTTGATATCCTCACGCCGAGCGATGTTACTTCCCAAGACCTTGAAAAAGGCAAAGTTGATATGGCCATCAACCGCTTCAACTATTTGCCGCAGTCTTTTCATCAGGTAACGCTTTGGCGTGACAATTTTCGTTGTTTATTGAGTGTTGATAACCCGATTGCCGAACAATTTACACTGAACAACTACCTTGAAGCGCGCCACATTTGGGTCAGTAAAACCGGGCTGGGTGCCGGTGTGGGTATGTCGCCGGGGCAAACTATGCGCATGGGCTGGGTAGATGAAGCGCTGCATGATATCGGTAAGCAGCGCAATATTCAGGTTTACACGCGTCACTATCAAGTCGCAGGCCTGCTGGCCGCCCAGCCGGATCTCGTGGCAACTCTGCCACGGCAGGCCGCGTTGTTGCATGCGGGTGATGAAAAACTCCATATGCTGACGCCGCCATTTTCGATCGTACCGATAGAGTTGAAAATGGTTTGGAGTCCATTGCTGCATCACAATCGCGCGCATATCTGGCTGCGTAACCTGATCAAACAAATTGTCACCGAGACACTGCGCAGTTACTGATACCCCCCAGCCAACGATCCGAAACGGTTTGCCTATACTATTAAACCGGTTGGCATACATGACGCTTAGAAAACGCGATTTATTGGTGCGAAAAAAGATGATCTGTTGTATCCAGATAGCGACACCTTAGGGACTTGAGTTATCGGGTGTTGAAACTAAAGCGCGATGTAAAGAATCTAAACGGCTTGCCCTCTTGCTGTCTCTGATCAATTGGGCAGTCGGTATGTTGATCGTTATTCATCTCTGAAGCAAAGGAAACTACCATGACCGAGCGAGTTCAGAAGGGCGGGCTGCAAGTTGCGAGCGTGATTGCTGACTTGATTGATAATCAGATAATACCGGGCACTGGCGTCACTGCAGATAATTTTTGGCAGTCGTTTGAAGAGATCATTCGTCAGTTTCAGCCGCGCAATCATGAGCTGTTGGTAAAAAGAGAGCAGATTCAGGAAAGCATCAACGAGTGGCATCGGGCGAATCACGCCAATACTTTTGATTTGCAGGCATACAAAAACTTTTTGCACGAGATCGGTTATTTGTTGCCAGAGCCGGATGGATTCCAAATACAAACGGATAACGTTGATTTTGAGATAACGTCTCAAGCCGGCCCGCAATTGGTTGTGCCTGTTGATAATGCGCGATATGCATTGAACGCCTGCAACGCCCGTTGGGGTAGCCTGTATGACGCCTTGTACGGAACAGATGTTATCAGTGAAGATGACGGTGCGACCCGCGCCGGCGTCTATAACCCGGTACGTGGCGATAAGGTGATTGCCTACGCGCGTGCTTTTTTGGATGCATCAGCCCCACTTGATAATGCTAGCCACGCTAATGTTGCGCGTTACGCCATTGAAGATGGCACTTTAAAGGCAACGCTTGAACGTGGTGACGTCACCACATTGTTGGATCACGATCAGTTGATTGGTTTTAGCGGAACCCCCGAAGATCTTTCGGCAATCCTACTGCGTCATCATGGGCTGCACATTGAAATATCCATCGATACGGATTCCAACATTGGTGCGACGGATAAAGCCGGTGTGAAAGATGTTGTACTCGAAGCCGCCCTCACTACGATTCAGGATTGTGAAGATTCAGTCGCAGCGGTGGATGCAGATGACAAAGCGCAGGTATATCGGAATTGGCTGGGGTTAATGAAGGGCGACCTCGTTACCTCTTTTGACAAAGGCGGTCGCAGCCAAGAACGTGCGATGAATGCGGATCGACAGTACATATCCCCCAATGGTTCTGAGCTTACATTGCATGGCCGTAGTCTGATGTTTGTGCGGAATGTTGGCATCCATATGATGACGGATGCAATACTGGATGAAAATGGTGATGCTATCCCAGAAGGGATTATGGATGCCGTAGTCACCGTATTGGCGGCAATGCATGACCTGAACAATACCAATTACTTAAGCAATTCCCGTAGTGGCAGTGTGTATATCGTGAAACCGAAAATGCACGGCCCGGAAGAAGTCGCCTACACCTGTGAGTTATTTTGTCAGATCGAAGATGCATTTGGGCTTGTGCGCCATACATTGAAAATTGGCATTATGGATGAAGAACGGCGAACGACAGTCAACCTGAAGCAATGTATTTATGAAGCGCTTGAGCGTGTTGTTTTCATCAATACTGGGTTTTTGGATCGCACCGGTGATGAAATTCATACCTCGATGTTGGCAGGGCCGATGGTCGAAAAAACAGCGATGAAAAAGGAGCCCTGGATCAACGCCTACGAAGACTGGAATGTTGATATTGGCCTTGCCGCCGGCTTACCGGGCAAGGCTCAGATTGGTAAAGGCATGTGGCCGATACCCGATAATATGGCGGATATGCTAGCCCAGAAGATCGGTCATCCCTTGGCTGGTGCCAACACTGCCTGGGTACCATCACCAACGGCCGCAGTGTTGCATGTGCTGCATTACCATCAGGTCGATGTCATTAATCGTCAGCATGAGTTACTCAAGCGAGCGCGTGCCAACCTTGATGATATTCTGACAATCCCCGTCGGTAACCCGGATGCAATGGGAGCGGAAGCCATTCAACAGGATTTGGACAACAATGCACAAGGCATTCTCGGGTATGTGGTGCGTTGGGTTGAACATGGGGTGGGGTGCTCAAAAGTACCAGACATTCATGATGTTGGCTTGATGGAAGACCGAGCAACACTGCGTATTTCGTCTCAACATGTGGCAAATTGGCTGTTGCATGGGGTGTGTTCACACCAGCAGGTTCTCGAAACGCTATATCGAATGGCGGCGGTGGTTGATCAACAGAATATTAGTGACCCGCACTATAAGCCTATGGCCCCGAATTTTGATGATAGTGTGGCGTTTCAAGCGGCTTGTGAATTGATCTTTGAAGGAACGGCTCAGCCCAATGGCTATACCGAGTTTGTGTTGCACCGCTATCGCCGTGAAGCCAAGAATAGCGATGCCGGAATTTGATTAGGGTACTGAGACGCAAAAACCGGAGAATCAACGATTGAATTCCCCGGTTTTTTTACGCCAGTATTAACGCTTCTTGCAGTGGCGAAAGCCCTCTAAGCCTGACGAAAGCGATTCAGAATAGGTGAATCAATCGTATGTTCAGATGTTTTCTGAGTGGGTGTTGGAGCCTGTGGTGCTTTAGTTTGTGCCGGTTCGAGCGCAGTTTCACTGATTGATCGATCGGTATTTGCCATTAAACGGGATCCAATTAATGGCGAGAGTTTAAATAGAAGCTCTGCACGTTTACCCTCAACCAGCGTTTTATCGCGGCTTGCCAATATCAGCATACCTTGGCCTTTCGCATCGGACGCACTCAGCGGAATACCAAACAAAGTGGTTGAGTGCGTGTTGCGAATCAATTCGCGCAGAAAACGGCTGTCAGATGTGCTGACCGAGAATTTGTCGAGGTCTTCGATAATCCATGGTTTATGCTGACGAATATGTTCCTGCATGATGCCGGCAACATTATTGCCTTTGATTTTGGCAGATTTCGCAGACCAGCGACGCATGCTGGCCAATGGATTCGCGGCCTCCAGCCGAATGCTGTCGTCTGATTGCAACACCACTAAACCGCTCCAGTGGATACTGAAGTAGTTAGCACAGATAGCCATGATGGCATCGATAGCTTGTTGGGAATTGGATGAATCATTGAGCTGATCCAGCAAGCTGAGCACGAGCTTAAACCGCTCGGAAACAGAATTGAATGATCGTGTCATTTGACTGATTTCATCGTTATTGTTGGCTGGAATTTGATACCCAAAATCACCATTGGCAACACGATCGCAGGCCACCGCAGTGCGGCGAATGCGCAATACGACGCTACCAATAAACCAGAATGAAAACAGCAAAGCACTGACAAACAAAATGCCGGCAATGCCGTAACCCAATTTACGATTCATCTCGGTTTGCTGTTGCTGCCAGAGCTCCAGCTGATTGGCAAAATAGGCTGCAGCCTCAGACATATCGCCGTGATAGCGTGTTATCGACTGCGCTGCCCACTCAAGGCGTGGCTCAGCTTCGTTTTCACCAATCTGATCGCGGTAGTCTGTAATAAACAGATCGACCCCCTCGGTTAACATTTGGGATGCCTGAAGCAGGTGTTGTTGGCTCACAGGGAACAGATAGTGCGTTACCGGGTCATCCTTAATGAGTGTGCTGGCGTTTTTTAACAAGATGTTGTGGTTTTGCAGGGTATCGACAGCCTGATTAAATTGCTTGTGATACAGAGCAACATCGCGGAAATAAGATTCGTAATCGCGTGGTGCATTATTCACATAAGTATCTGCTTGCAGCTGAAGATTGGCGATGTCGTTAACCAACTCAGTTGATGTTGTTGTGAGTGTTGCAAGGTTTTTCTGGCTGTTGATCGAATGCACTTGAAAGAAAAAGTTCGCAACAGCAATACATATCAGCGCGACACAGAAGTACAACGCTTTCATGTTAAGGTTGAGGGCTTTCATAGTGGTCTTTTTCCATTGAGTGGCCTGCCAAGGCGTTATGGTTTCTGTTTCTGTTAAGCCTAAGATTAACGCGGGCATAAGTTTTAACGATTCTATAAAGAAAACTTCAAAAGAGTGCGGGTTACTTATCGCAACTCTGTGAAAAGTAGTAATCGGGAGGCTGGGAAGATGAAAAGTTCGAGGGTAAATAAAAAGCCCGATAAGATTCGTTTACCAAGCGTATCGATATTCGTAATGGTGAAAATCGTGCAGCAGAATGGATATGTTATATAGTTAGTGAGCTTTCCAACGACGATAGGATGAGCGCATGGAGAACCGTTTTTTTGACCTGACATTGATGGAGAATCAGATTTTTCTGGCGGTTGTGTTTGTTATGTCCACCGCCGCTGCATTGCACGTGTTAGTTTACAAGCGCAATGCTCGATCTGCATTTGGTTGGTTGGGGTTGATACTAGTATCGCCATTAATAGGTGCGATCGTGTATTACTTGTTTGGTATTAATCGTATTTCTGACAAGTTGCTTCGTAAAGATGTCTCCGGCCCGGTAACTCGATACGACTATGAAACGCGCAAACGGCTTGAAGAAGCAGCGAATCAAAACCCACAAGTCGCCGCGGTGTATAACACTGGAAATTATCTCGGATATAACGATCCTGCTTGGGCCTGTATTACGCCGTATTATGATGGCGGAAAAGCCTATGTAGAAATGCTCGCTGCCATTGAAGCTGCGCAAATTTCTATCACCCTCTGTAGTTATATTTTTCATTTAGACGAGGTCGGCAAAAAGTTCATTGATGCATTGATTCGTGCGCATCAACGAGGTGTTGTTGTCCGTGTGCTTATTGATGCGGTTGGGTCTAACAAAAAACAACTGCGGTTACTCAGGCACTTTAAAAAAGCAGGTATTTCTGCCCGCCGGTTTCTGCCGGTTTTGATGAAAACGCATTTTTCGAATTTGCGTAATCACCGAAAAATATTGGTCATCGACGGCGTTGTCGGATTTACCGGTGGTTTGAATATCGGTCGTATTTACTGGCCGGAAATTGCCGGGGATGACACGGTGCTGGATTTTCATTGCCGGTTAACTGGTCCTATTGTGAGCCAGTTGCAGCAGGTGTTTGTCGACGACTGGTATTTTGTGACACGTGAAGAGTTGCAGGGGCCGAACTGGTTCCCTGAACCCGGTCGGAATGACTCAAGTCGCCAGGCTTCTGGCCACACAGGTTCTGTTTGGCACAACGAAGACGAATTACCTGATAATGCGGTACTCACGCGGTTAATCTGTGATGGGCCGATCTATTCAGAAGAGCGTATCCTTTGGCACTTTCTTAATGCCATTAATGCTGCTCGCCATCATATCCGCATCATAACACCGTATTTTTTACCGCCCGAAAGCTTGATCGCTGCGCTGTGTTCGGCATCCATGCGGGGAGTGCGTGTTGATATCGTCACGCCACTGGCCGTGGATCATGTCATCATGCGCTGGGCTTTGCAGGGTAGTGCTCAAGACTTACTTGAAAAGGGCTGTCATCTTTGGCGAACCCCCGCGCCATTTGACCATACAAAACTGCTGTTGATTGATGATACCTATGTATCGTTTGGGTCATCGAACTGGGATGCTCGCAGCCTTCGGCTGAATTTCGAAGTGAATATTGAATACTTCGATTTGTACTTGGCACGTAAACTCATTGCGTTTTTTGAACATAAACGTTCGCGTGCTGTTAGGTACACTCTTGAAGACCTTAACAGTCGGCGTTTTTGGGTCAAAGTGCGAGATGGTGCGGCGCGTATTCTGACACCCTATCTGTGAATGTCCCGTTGTTGTTTGACCCAGTAAGAAAGGGATTAAACCGCAGATAAGCGAATCAATCTGCCAGCCGCGCAGGAGTGGTTATACTCAAGGGATAAAACCTTATTGTTTGGTCAGGGAAGATGCCATCATGAATATTCGTTTGTTATCACTCTCTCGGGTTTCACTGGTTTATCTGTTGATAAGCGCAGGGTTAAGTGTGTGGTTAAGCGCTTGTTCGTCTGGTAAAGATGATCAAGCCGTTGAGGCTCAAGCGGTATTGACCTCAGCTGATGCTGTTGCCCAGTCATACCGGTCTGCCTACGGCAAGGCAATTGTTGCCCCTCCGGGGTACAAGTTGGTTCAAAAGCTCGATGGTGAACTGCCGGGTCAAACCACGCCGCGCTCGTTTGTGTTGATCTTTCGCGAAGAGAGTTCCAACAATTGGTTAGTCGCCTTTCGAGGTGCGACGCAGCATGCGCTCAGTATTGATCCATCCATGTTTAGCTCGAGCGTACCCTTTACTGCAGCAAATGGTGCCAAGCTACCGGGTGAGGTCGCTCAGGTGGCGGCTATGATTTACAAAACGCTGCAAAAACCGCTCATGCAATGGTTAAAGCAATCAGAACCCTCATCGCTGACGATCACTGGCCATAGCCTGGGCGCGCAACTGGCGATATTGTTTCTGGTTGATATTGCGACCATTGAGGATGCCCCTCAGGCTGATATCAACACGATTGTTTTTGGCGCTCCGCGTTTGGGGGATGCCGACTTTGCCAAGTATGTTGATAGTGACGTCACGAAAAAATATATGCTGAGAGCGTTTAATAACAAAAACGACAAAGCAATCGGCGAGTTTTCGACCGGTGCCCAAGGATTTGTCAGAATCGCGGATGTTTATCCGTTGTGCTTCAAGGTAACTTCTGCACCTGCAGCGAAGGGAAGTTTGATGAAGATCGTTGGGCCGGATCACCTGCTCTCAAACTATATCATTGCACTCAATCATCTGTTCGCCAAACAGCCGTTACCGGCGGACGTTCAGATGTGTGACGTGTCCGAAGATTCTGCAAAATCGTCAGTTGACTCGGGTCAATTTAAGGATCAAAAAACTGATAACCAGCCAAAACCTCCGTTGAAGATTGAGCAAGGCCGGCAGACAAAACAGGATCAAAACCAAGGCTGATGCTGCAATAATTCGATGATCGTCAGAGCGATGTCATGAGTGGTTTTTTCTTACGCCGCCCTAAGTTTGCCATGGTGGTGTCGTTGGTTATTGCTCTGACGGGCGCAATCTCGATCTTTTTTCTGCCGATTTCAGAATACCCCAACATCTCACCACCACACATCCAGGTCAGTGCGAACTACCCAGGTGCCTCGGCGCAAGTGATCGAAAAGACCATCGCTGGCCCTATCGAAGACGCCGTTAATGGTGTTGAAGGCATGTTATATATGCATTCAACCAGCGATAACAACGGTGGTTATGTTCTTTCGGTAACCTTCGATCTTGGCGAGAATGCCGATATGGCGCTGGTGCGAGTGCAGAATCGGCTTAAAGTCGCTGAGCCCCGTTTACCATTGGAGGTGCGTCGATCCGGTGTTCTTGTGCAGAAACGCTCGCCAGATCTTCTGATGATTATATCGTTGGTGTCTGATAATCCGGAGTTGGGTGATCCGTTCTTGCTGCAGTTTGCCAATGACCATGTACAAAGCGCGTTAGCAAGGGTTCCGGGTGTTGCTAATGCTCAGATCTTTAGCGGTGCATTTGCCATGCGAATCTGGATTGATCCGCAAAAAATGGCAGCCTTGAACCTGGTTCCTCAAGATGTTGTTGAGGCATTGCAGGAACAAAATGTTCAGGCTGCATTGGGTAAGTTTGGTGGCCCACCGTTTAATGGCGATATGCGCGGCGATCAGATGGTTGAACGCGAGTATGTGTTACACGCGAAAGGACGGCTACGCACGGTTAAGGATTTCTCTGATGTGATATTGAAGGCCCACACTGATGGTGCGATCGTTCGGCTAGGCGATGTTGCTGAAGTCTCACGGGGACGCAATTCATATAGTGTGGTTAGCGAAACGAATGGCTCAAGAAGCGTCAACATGGGGATTTACCTGACGCCGGATGCTAACGCACTTTACACCGAGGAGTTGATTCAACAGCGGTTGAAAGATATGCAGGTCTACTTCCCGCAAGGTCTTTCGTATAACACCGGTTATAACGGTGCGGCATACATTCGTGTTGTGATTGAACAAGTTGTTTTTGCGCTGCTTTCTGCCGTTGTACTGGTGATTCTGATTACCTGGCTGTTTCTTGGATCGATTCGCGCGACGCTCGTGCCTGCTATCGCGATTCCTGTTTCTCTCATCGGTAGTTTTTCAGTGTTGCTTCTATTCGGCATCAGCATCAACACGATTTCGTTGTTAGCCATGATTGTTGCTGTGGGTGTTGTGGTCGATGATGCGATTTTGGTCGTAGAAAACGCTCAACGGGTTATTCGTGAACGTCCGGATCTAACGGTTCGGCAGGCTGTAGGAGAATCCATGCAGCAGATAACCGGCGCGGTTATTGCAACAACGCTGGTGTTGTTGGCGGTATTTCTGCCTGTTGCGTTAATGCCGGGCATCGTCGGTCAACTCTATCAGGTAATGGGCACGGTTATTTGCACGTCGGTAGTGATTTCAAGCATCAATGCGCTGACGCTTAGCCCGGTATTGTGCGCGTGGCTCTTGCCTGCGAGTGATCAACATCATCGGGTTTCTAACGAACGCGCATCGCTGCTGTTAATGGCTCAGCGTACCAAAAATGCCTTTGTGCAGATGTTGCAACGGCTGATGCAACGGCTTCATATCGTGATGTTAGCGATGCTGGTGATTATATTAACCACCGTTTGGGGGCTAACGCATCTGCCGCGTGGTTTTATTCCGGATGAAGACAAAGGCCAGATTGTTATTTTTGTCCAGCTTCCAGATGCGGCCGCGCTACCGCGCACCTACGCGGCTGTTCAGCAGCTTGAAAACTTGCTCAAACAAGAGGATGTCGTGCGTTCCGTTGCGAGCTTATCGGGTACCGGGTTGGGGTCATCCGCTGGTAATCAGGGCTTACTGTTTGTCGTTCTTGAGCCCTGGAGTCAACGTCGGGGGGAGGGGGATACGGTGTTTGATGTTGTTGCTCGCATCAACACCAAGGCTAAAGAGCAGATTCCCGAAGCCAGTATATTTGCTGTAACGCCACCGACGATACGCGGTATTGGCTCCTCCGGCGGTGTTCGGTTTGTTGTTCAGGATTTGGCCGGACACAGTTTTAGCCAGCTGTCGGAGGCGACAGAAAAGGTTGTTGAACAAATTACCGTATCGCCATCAGTAGGGGCTGCGTTTAATAGCTTTCGAGCTAATGTACCTGAACCCTACTTGGATATCGATCGCGAGAAAGTCATGGTGTCAGGTGTAAAACTGACGCAAATGTTTCGCACATTACAGGCCAACGTCGGCTCGTTTTATGTGAATGACTTCAATGAATATGGGCAGAATTATCAGGTCATTCTGCAGGCGCAAGCAGGGGCGCGGGATTATATGGCCGACTTGAATCAATACTATTTACGCAACGATCGTGGTGATGTATTTCCGATGTCCGGATTTTACGCCGTTGATACGCGATTTGAGCCGGACTCGGTGACACGATACAACAAATACCGAGCAGTGATCGTTAGCGTGAACACAAAGCCTGGATATCCGGTGAGTGATGCAATTACGGCTGTGTCTGATGCCGCGCAGGATCTACCACCAGGGTTTGGATATGATTGGACCGGCGCTGCGTTTCAGCGCGTTGCTACATCACACCATGCTTTTCTGGCGTTGGGGTTGGCACTTCTGTTTATCTATCTGTTTCTAGTCGCCTTGTATGAAAGCTGGATGATACCGTTCGCGGTATTGTCGGCAGTGCCTGTCGCCTTGAGCGGCGCAGCCCTGATACTGGAGCTTGAGCAACGAGAATTGGATCTATTCGCCCAGGTGGGCTTGTTACTGTTGCTTTGTATGACGGCAAAAAATGCGATTTTGATTGTTGATGTTGCTCAGAAGCGGATGAAAGACAGTAAGGCTAAGCCTGCAGATGCTGCAGTTTACGCGGCAGCGCGTCGCTATCGTGCGATTAACATGACCTCTTTTTCGTTTATCTGTGGTGTATTGCCGTTGGTTTTTGCATCGGGCGCTGGCGCGGCAGCGCAGCAATCACTCGGCATCACGCTAAGCGCTGGTATGTTATCGGCTTTGTTTGCCGGCGTCTTCCTGACCCCCTGCGTATTAGTTGTACTCTGTCGTATCATGGGTCTTGGTGATAAAGGTTAGATCAAGCCTGAATAACTAAGCCCCGAAGATTTTTGAAGAGACCCCCCATGATTAAGGCACAACTCCCGGCTGTGACGGTTCACGCGCCGATTGACGAAGTATGGCGTCATCTATCAGCCATCGAGAAATACCCGCAGTGGAATCGACGTGCAACCTTCGATCATAAAAATCAGCCTGTGGTTACTGGTCGAAAATTGCGAATGCGTGTTCGATTATTCGGCATGACCGTGTCTGTACCAGCCGTAATTGAATGCCTGGATCACAACCGAGAGCTGCGTTGGAAGGGCGGTATTCCGGGTATTTACACCGGCAGTCATTATTTTCGCCTGACGTCTGAAGGTAACGAGACGGTTTTGGTTCAGGGCGAAGATTTTAACGGCATTGCCGTACCGTTATTGTGGCCTGTGATCAAAGCTGAATTGCATCGTTTGTATGCTGAGATGTCCGACGACCTTGCGGCTGTTAGTGAATCTCGCGACTGATTAGGGAAATCACTGAACAGTAGTCTGCGGTTTGGGCAGATCCAAAAACGTTAGCCGTAGTGGCCGATGTCGCCAAAATAGTAGAAGCCCGCCAATGAACGTTAATGTTTCTGTTCCGGGAATAACTGCGAAAATCCCATTTTCAGGCATGATTTCAGGAAGTAAAAGAACCAACGAAACCGGTATAGCTAGGCTATGTAGCAACGATAGAGTTAGCGATCGTATGGGCATCATGGCCGCAGTTAAATAATTGATAAAACACATATTGCAGCCGTTGAAAATAAACACCGGCCAGAACCATGATAAAAAGTGCAGCGCTATGTCGCGTGTCTTTTCTTCGTCGTGCTCAATAAAAAGATCAATTAAATGCGCGGGTATTAATGCAGTCAGGATTGTCATCACTAATCCGAGAGCTAGGACACTGACGATGGCAATCTGCATGAACTGTTTGATCTTTTGAGGTTGCTTCGCCCCAATATTTTGACTGATTGTTGGTTGTAATGCCTGGCTGATAGCAAAATTCGACATGAGCCCAATCAGGCTGATGTAGCTAACGGCGGTTGCTGCGGCGATACCTTCTCCGCCATATTTTTGCAGCATGACAGTGTTAAATATCAAGCCGCTAGTGGCTGCCGACATACTGGTTACAAAAGAAGAAATACCATTAACGCTGGCTTTCGCGACAGCACGTAAGTCCATCGTCGGTTTATGGAATTTGAGACGTGAAAAATGCGTGTTGAAATAACCAATAAACAGACACAGCGTAAATATCTGCGCGACGCCCGTTCCTAGGGCAACGCCGCGAATGCCCATGTCTAAATGGACGATAAACAACCAGCTGAAAGCCACGTTAAAAAAGGCACCGCAGATCAGCCCGATGGACGCAAATACTGGTCGGTTGTCGATTCGAATAAAGTAATCCAATGCACCGGCACAAAGCAGTATCGGCATAAATAGCAACATCGTGGCGAAGTATTCCTTAGTGTGCGCGCGTAGCTTGCCGGTGACATTCATTAGATCTAGGGCGATATCTAATGTAGTGAATACCGTGATGACAAAAAGCAGGGCCATCGCAATAACCACTGCGATGGTGTCGACGAATAGCCGATTGGCCCGTTCGATATTGTTCTGGCCGATGTATTTTCCGACGGTAACCGCCCCGCCCACTGATAACATGGTTGTTATACCTAGCGCTGCTGCGGAAATCGGCATGGTAACCGTGACGACAGCTAGGGCGGACGAACCAATATAGTGACTCATAAACAATCCATCGATGATGCCGACCGATGAAAATGCCAGCATGCCAAGAACGGCAGGTATCGCATAGGTCGCGAACACTTTTGCTGGGCTATTCGTTATCGGGTTGATCACGCGATGCAGTCCTTCGTCGTCGGTGTGTCCGAATGATTTTTTATATGACTACCTGCTTAAGCATAGTCAATAAAACAGCGTGACTGGGTAAGAGACGCCATAGTGGCTTGTGTGTGATTGCGTTAGCTACATGAGCTGTATGGAAGGATGTTGGTACGGTTTGCACGCGAAGAATCAGTATTAGGAAAAAACTAAGCGTTAACGCGGAGTGTGCTTTTGCAGACTGATCGGATGATCAGCCCGCGAAAGAATGAGCAACGTGGGTGTGGGCTGAAGCCGGCAGTTACTTCTCCAGAGTGCGGCTGAACGCCATGGTGTGTTCGCCTGTTTGTGGATTAACTTCCCATGCTTCGCCAGTAAAGGTGGTTTCTGTCACCGTGATCAGGAAAAAACCGAGGATATCGCCCTTCTGATAGAACGCCGGGTTGCGCTCAGTGTCGTCCAGCGAGCGGGTTTTACCACCAGCACCTGATAAAATAAACTCAGTTTTACCGCAGGAATCCACGGGTTTTGTCCATTGAAGATCGTGATCGTGACCGGCAATAATGACGTCAACCTTGTCACAAACAGCGTCTTCCAACATGTGCTTGTATGTATGGCCGGATAACCAAATGCGATCGTACCAACCGGCATTGCCGTGCTTACCGTTCGACAAATATGGGTGATGTGCGAAGGCGATTTTCCACGGACCGGTGCTGGCGGCGATCTTGTTTTCAAGCCACGCTTGTTGTTCGTCGCTGTAGCGGGCGCGCCAGTATTGATGGTTCACATCGGCAACAACACTGGGGTTAGAATCCATCGCAAAGAAATCAATCAGCGGAGCGCCGGTTTCAGGCATGCTGAAATCGTAATAGCGGGCAGGCATATTCCATTTGTTACTAGGGCGATTCGGGTTGTAGGTGTATTCAACCTGAATTTCACCTTTGAAGTTGTTAAGGCCATCACCGATGCTGGTATGGGAGTTATCATGATTGCCTAGCGACATATAAAACGGAAAATCGATGTGGCGGTAAGGGCGCTCAAACTTCGATGAAAACTGCGAGTCGCCGATATCACTAACGCCTTTTTCGTAGATATTGTCACCTAAGCCAATCGCAAAATCACAACCCCGTTCTTCACAGATTGCCTGAATAGCATTCGCTACTTTCTGTTGATTTTCATCGCCGGTGCCCATGTCACCAATGGCGACAAAACGCACATAATCACGTGTTACCACAGAGGTTTGCTGATCTGCGTTTTGTTGTGAATTCAAGCCATCAACCAGGCCCGATAAATCTTGTTGGCAACCGGCCAGTATGGCTAACGTGGTGACGCTGGCTGCTGTTAATAGTGTTTTCAAAGATGTCATGATCAGGCCCCTTATGCAGTGATCGTGAATGATGGGTTGTAAGACGGTGCATATCCTTTTTGAACCGGCTTTGACGGTGTTTGGGCATAACCCTGAGACAAGTGATTTTCGCCATCATTAACCACAAATGATTTATTCATGGTGGTGTTTTCTGTCACGGTTTCGATGGATTCAATATGGTGCCACTCAGCCTGAATACGGCTGTGGTTGATATCCAGCAGAACAAATCCGCGATGGTAAAAGTCCAGCCACTTGATGTGTGACGCAATGGTATTGATGGCTGCGGAAGCTAGTGTCGCTGCTGCCTTGTCGGTAATACCAGGGGAGGTTACCGCTGGTGTGACAAACTCCACACCCAGAGAACCGTTGCCATTGTAAGGGTTGTATTCCCATAGCAAGAGTGGATTGGTGGCAATATCGGATGCCCAGCTCGAGTGAATATCACCGGTGAGCACGACGAAGTTGTCGATCTGGTTGTCGATCAAGTGATTTTGCAAACGTGAACGCGCAGCCGGGTAGCCGTCCCACTGATCGCCATTAAATGGCAGTTCATTGCTAGGGAGTTGGGCGATCATCACTTGTTGGCCGCAGACGCGCCAGCGAACGTTGTCTTGTTTCGATTGATCCAAGCCGTTGTACAACCATTGTTCCTGATCCCAGCCTAGTAGCGTGCGGCCCTCACTGTTACGAACGATCAGACTTTTGGTTTGTTCGTCACGTGCATACAAACGCGTGTCGAGCATGAACAAATCAATTAGGTCGCCAAAGCGAAAGCTACGGAAAATCGCTTCACGATCAACCGGATTTTCGCGGATGGGCATCCATTCGTGGTAGGCCTGAATGGCATCAGATTTACGGATAAACCAGTAGCCTTCATCATTCTCTGAATTGTGATTGCCAGCGCCGCCGTACCAGGAATCATTGGCGATTTCGTGGTCGTCCCAAATACAGATCATGGGATGCTGCTGATGCAGGCTTTGCAGATCGAGATCTTGTTTGTATTGCGAGTGACGCATGCGGTAGTCGCCCAGCGTGGTGATTTCCTTATCCGGCATCGGGATGCGCGCCAATGCGGTACCGTCGCCGTATTCGCCGTTTTTGTATTCATAGATGTAGTCACCCAGATGCAAAACCAGATCTAAATCTTCATGGTTTTTAATCGCGCGATAAATGTTGAAATGGCCGTGGGGGTAGCTTGAACAAGACGTCATCGCAATGCGTAGGTTGTCGACATGGCCGTCAGGCAGAGTGCGAGTGCGGCCAATCGGTGAGTAATTTTCTCCGACACGAAACACATAGTAGTAGGTGTTGCCCGGTTGAAGCCCTGCGGCGTCGACTTTAAGTGTAAAGTCTTTGTGTTGGTTGGTTGTGGCTGAGCCAATGGCAACGATGTTATCGAAATCGTCGTCTTCAGCGATAAACCATTCGAACGGTACCGTGATGTCTGCGCTCTCATCGGCGAGTGTGACACGGCTCCATAGAATGACGCGATCTTGCAGCGGGTCGCCGCTGGCAACACCGTGTTTGAAAATATCAGAGCTGGCGTTGAGTAAATTACTTAGTTCGACGGAAGGTACACAGGCGCTAAGCCCGGTGACTCCGATGGTGGATGCTGAGAGTTTAAGAAATGCGCGGCGTTTCATTTTATCCCCTTTGGTTTACCCCGAAACCGGCAATGCCGGTGAGCCAATATATGAGTAACGAGTGGTTTGGCTCGGAAACGACCTGCATGCAGTGCCGTCTTTAACAATTCGCGCGAAGTGTAGGGAGGAAAAAAGACGATTAAATGACAGCTATGTGAAAGATGCGTTTAGGAAATATGTAATGCAGAAAGTGGGCGGAATTATCAAAAAACAGGATCGTTTTTATGATTTTTTTGACCCTGCATTTAGCGAATACAAATGTAGGGTCAATGGCGGCGGCACGAATCCGCCGAGAAGTAAATCAAACATTACCTTAGTTGCTGTACGTTCTTTGTTTAATGGCGCCAGGGTCAGTGCATTGAAAAATACGCGGCAGCACCAGTGGGGTGATCAATAACCCCACCAAATGCCGATGGCGCATGACTGCATGTAGCTTGAAGTTCTCACGCCAAACCATTCATGATTTTATGATGGAACCGGTTTAAACGGCACACCGAAGTAGTTGAGTACCAGCACCATAATCATCAATCGTCCGATATGGTGACCGGCATCGATGAGCCAAAGGCGCCAGCTTTTGTCCGAAAACTGGTAATTGATCGCGAGCGAAGAACCGACAATACCAATGCCGATAACGATGGCAAACCGAAGCAAGTGGGTTGGATGTGAGCCGGTCGGCATCACGATGCCTAATGCATAGGCGCCAACAAATGTCAGAGCGAAGGTGAGGCCGTAACTGATGGCCGGATTGTCCGGCCGTGTGTTTGGATCAATACCGGCTTCTTTGCACCAGGCTTTCAGAAATAACAGCGGGGAATACCAGATAGCGCCAAACATAAATGCGGCGACGGCGGCAATCAGAACCGGTATTAGAGGAACGGGCGTCATTGGAAAATCCTTTTTCAATCGTGTGTTTACATCCTGAATCAGACAGAAGCTTAGATGATTTGTCTCAGCCTCTGTAATCACAAGGCAATGGAATCGAATTTTTGTGCCGTTCAGGCATCAAACATAGCCAATAAGCGCCTGCATACTGGAGATTGTTATGGTTGAACACAAAATTCATTCACACCCAGAGCATGATCATGGCCCTGGCTGCGGCCATCTTGGTATTCGACATCATGGTCATGTCGATTATCTGCACGATGGTCATTTGCATCACCCGCACGGAGATCATTACGATGAACACATCATCGAAGTTTCCGCAACCAACCCTGATGGCTGTATCCCCATAACTTCCTCTGATAGCCACCAACATGGGCCGAAGTGCGGGCACCCGCAGATTCCCCATGGAGATCATTTTGACTACCTCGTGGATGGTCGACTGCAGCACGTTCATAAAGGCCATTGTGATGATCATGGGCCGGTTGACGTTGTCGCTAACTAATACGTTATTGGCGTAGAAGTACTTTTTGATGCCTTATTAGGCCGCGAGTTATCCCGCGGCTTTTTCTTGTTTTTGATTCCGTCTTTTATTTTGTAACAACTGATCCGCTAAGGACCTGTAATTATGAACCCGAGTTTATGGAGGCCGTTCCTTGTTGCTGGCGTTATAGCGACTGTGCTGGGCGCGGTTTCCTTCTTGTTTTTTGATCGACAGATAGCGTTATTGGCGCACCAATGGTTTGCCGGCACTTGGATCTATCTTGCATCCGGTGTTATCGACGGCTGGACAAGTTCTAAGCAGATGGCCATTGTCGCCATGTTGATTGGATTAATCGGTGGTTGGCGCGCGCTGTGTGACGACCCTTCGTCAAAAAATTACCTGATTGTGTTCGTTGCCTACGCATTGGCGTATCTCGCAGCTGTTGTTGTCAAAGTGGTAGTGGCGAGATACCGGCCTGATCTTTGGTTTAGCGAAGGCTTGTACGGCTTTAGTTGGTTTAGCCTAGCGCACGAAACAACCTCGTTTCCGTCTGGGCATTCGGTCGTTAATTTTGTATTGAGCTTTACCTTGGCGATGACCTGCTGGAAAACCGCTCGTTGGTTGGCGATTTTGGCCTTATGTTATGGGTTTGCGATTGCTGCTAGCCGGATAATATTGAATGCTCACTACTTGGGAGACGTACTGGGCTCCATGGCGGTTGCTTGTTTTTCAATTTCGGTCGTTTTGAATTTGGTTGAACGCCAGGAAAAGCGTGTGACCCGTTCAGCCGCGATACTCGAAATTGGTGAACTCGCTGATTAATCCCGGTTAGAGCGGATAGTCACCGGGCCAATTTAATCGATTGATAGCAATCTCCGAAAACCGCTTGTTGCGAAGCTGGTCTGCTCGATATATTGATGTCTGAATCAATATTCATGAGACCGTTCCGGTGACTGCATGGCACACAGACATACAATTGGCCCGCGAGCAGAAAAATCCTGCCTATGATGGCGAGTTTATATTCGGGGTAAAAACTACGGGTATATGCTGCCGGCCTTCGTGCCCTGCGCCGGTCGCGCACGAGCCCAACGTTGAGTATTTCGATAACATCTGGCAAGCATTAGCGCAGGGTTATCGACCTTGTTTACGCTGTCGGCCTGAAATAGCTGGCGATCATTTTCAGCAGATAAACTCTGGGGTTGTTGCAGTTGAGCGTGCGTTGCATTTAATCGATGAAGGGTTTCTTAATGATCGTAGTATCGCTGAATTGGCCGACACGTTGGATGTTTCTAGTCGTCATCTGAGGCACTTGTTTGTTCAACACGTTGGCGCGCCGCCGGTACGCATTGCTCAGATGCAAAAGGCGTTATTTGCACGCACATTATTGCTGCAGTCCAGCATGTCGGTAACTGAAATTGCTTTTGCCAGTGGCTTCGGTTCGTTGCGGCAATTCAACACGGTATTTCGGCAAATCACCGGCTGCTCTCCAACGGATGTTCGCCGTAAAGTGTCTCGTGTTAACGTCTCTGATATTACTCACTGTATTGTTATCGAGTGCCCTAACGGGCCTGATATTTCATCAACACTGGCGTTTATGCGTGAGCGAGCGATTACCGGTGTAGAAACCGTGACAGAAAATCAGTATCGCCGAAGTTATGCATTGGGTAGTAGTCAGGGAATGCTCTGCGTTGAATGGTTGGCCGACGAGAGAGCATTGGTATTGTCGGTTGAAGCCGCTGATATCCGTTGTTTTCGTCGCATCTACCAGCGAGTTCGCCGGATGTTTGATCTGGATACTGACTTTTCTGTCATGCTACCGGTGTTTACTGCTGACCGGCAGCTCGTGCGAGGCCTTGATCGTGGCTGTATTCCACGCCTGCCTCAGGCATTTGACGCCGCCGAATTTATGATTCGAGCCATTCTGGGCCAACAAATATCTGTTAAAGCGGCTACCACGATCGCAGGCCGAATAGCGGAGCAAGCGGCGCTTGGTTTCAATCATGGTGATGCGGACATCTATCGGTTGTTTCCTACACCTGCGCAAATTCTAGCGTTGGATCTTGATGGAATAGGATTAACGAAAACACGACAAGATACGCTAAGGGCGGTTTGCCAAGCGATAGAAGACGGTGTTTTTCAGTTAAATTCTTATCAACGGTTTGACGATTTTCGCCGTGATTTTACTGCGATCAAAGGCATCGGTGATTGGACGGCAAGTTATGTTGCCATGCGTGGGTTGGGGTATCGGGATGTTTTCCCTGCCGGTGATTTGGGTGTTCTCAAGGGCTTAGCCGTTGATGGTGTGCGGCCCAGTATTCGTGAGGCAGAGCGTATAGCCGAGCAGTGGCGGCCGTTTCGATCCTACGCGGCTTTGTGTTTGTGGCATAGTGTGGCTGAGCTTGAGGCTGCTGGTAAATCTGCAGGCAAAGATAACGATTAAAGAGTGTTAGCGTGTTTTATACCAAATTTGAAACAACATTATGCCCGATGATACTCGTCGGTGATGAAGACGGTATTCAGCAGTTGTACCTTTGTGATGTACAAGGCAGCCATCGTGATTTTGAGATTGCCGAGGGCTGGCAACGGGTACCGGAAGCATTTGCGGAGGCACGTCATCAAATCCAGCAATACCTAGCTGGCGAACGCCAAACATTTGACTTGGTGTTGAATCCTAAAGGCACTGAGTTTCAGCGCTCAGTTTGGCGGGCGTTGTGCGATATCCCATACGGTGATACTTGCAGTTATAAAAACATTGCAGAAGCGCTGGCTAGCCCGAAAGCATGCCGGGCGGTTGGGGCTGCGAACGGAAAAAACCCGATTCCATTGATTGTGCCGTGCCATCGTGTTGTGGGTAGCAATGGATCATTAACTGGCTTTGCGTTTGGTGTCGAGCTAAAACGTCAATTGCTGGCATTGGAATCGTCCGGGCCGGCTCAAGGTGATTTGATCTAAATGGCTTTAGAGACTCCTATCTGAGCCCTGAACATTTAAGGGAACCTCTAAAAACTATCTTGCTTGCGCTGGCGTCGTTAAAATTCAAATCAAATCGGTCATTTATTACACATAAACTCCCGTTTTTCATCGAATTTTGCCTCGCCAGCGCTGCGCCGCCTACGTTTTTAGAGGCTCCCTTAAAAGAACCGCCACGGCTTAGAAAAGATCCTGCTGTGGAGCCATCACTCGAATTTCATCGTTGATTGAGATGCGACCAGTTTTTAGTATTTTGCAGCATAACCCGCCATGCCCGAGCATCGCCACTAGGCCACCTTTGCCAAGTGTCTTTTCCATACGTGAACACGGATGACATAAAGCGTTTGCTTCGAAAATCGCGTCGCCAATTGAAAATTGCTGATAGCGCAGTGCATTCAAATTGATGCCCCTACAAACGAGGTTTCGCCGCAACCACGACGGCGGAAGCTGGGCGTGACCGGTGAATAATCGTATCTGCTCAATAAACTCTTCCGAGATCAGCGTTACTTGGCGTGCAGAACCAGGGGTTTTTTCGGTTCGATGATCACGTTCAAGACCCAAATCCTTCAATGCCATGCAGGTATCAACGTCTAACATGTCAGCCTTGTGTGCTGGGCGTAAACCGATCCAACGTAATTCGCCAGGTGGAATTTGGTGGATGTATCGAGAGAAGAGTCGTTGTTGAGCGCGCATAGTGAAGTCTTTCGGGGTATAGAATGTGATGAGCCAGCAGTTAACGTCTTAGTATCTGCCTAGCCTGAATTGATCTGGTTCAGGGCTGGGTCTTGCTGGCGACACTCGACAGCAGAGCGACAACCAGCGCTGCACCGCATACTACCATCAAATAATAGGCCGGTGCGTTTGGTAATCCGGTCACATGTATCAGATAGAAACAAATCAGCGGCCCTAAACCGGCAAATAGGGCAAAACCTAGGTTGTAGCAGGTCGCTACGCCTGAGAAGCGGATTTCGGTATCAAACAACGTCGGCAAGATAGAGGGGATAACACCCCATATCGTGCCATACAAGATTGCGCCAGCCAGCATTGGAATCCAAAGAGCACCGCTAACCCAACTATTGAATATCGGTAAGGCGAGAAGAATGGATGCGAGCAAACAGCCAGAAATTAACCAACGGCGGCTGAGTCGATCACTGAGGTAACCAAACAACAGAATGATCAGAGTTGAGGTAAAGCAGCCCACTACGCTGGCAAACAAAAAACCGTCCGGTTTATGCGGAAGCACAATTTTCAGATAACCAGGAATAAACAAGAAATACGTCGTGATCATTGCTGCCCCTGAGCCAGTGATGAGAACACCCAAAAATGTGATGCGTTTTCTGAATCGAATAACATGAGAAAGCGGAAATCTGACGCTACTCGTTAAGTTTTCGAATACAGGGGATTCTTGGATTCGCTTTCTCAGCAGGTAGTTTATGAACCCCAGCACGCCGCCAATAACAAAGAGTAAACGCCAACCCCATTGGTGAAAGCTCTCTGCAGATAACAGGCCGGATATCCACCAGTGGGCCAGTGTTCCAAGCGTTACGCCGTTGGCCAAAAAGAAGAAGATAACGCCGCTGGTAAAGCCGCGTTGGTGTTTAGGCACGCACTCAGAAATATAAGTAATAGCCCCAGGGATTTCGCCACCGATCGAAAGCCCCTGAACAATTCTTAGAATGATCAGAAGTAGGGTGCCGGTAATGCCGATTTGTTGGTAAGAGGGCACAAATGCGATGAGTAATGTTGATAGCGCCATCAATAAAACCGTCATCATAAAGGTATTTTTGCGCCCATAAACGTCGCCGAAATGGCCAAAGATAAACCCCCCAATCGGGCGAACAAGATAACCAAGTGCGAAGGTGGCGAATGTAGCGAGAATAGAGGTGATGGCGTCACCGGTAGGAAAAAACTGTTCGGCCAGAATGCTGGCTAGCAATGCGTATATGATGAAGTCATAGAACTCCAGCATGCCGCCAAACCCGCATAGCAAGAGTGTTTTGTTTGTCGTCATAGCGCTGTTCCAGCCTCTCGAAGCAAGTGGTACTTGCAACGCAAAGATTTGTTGGCTCTGGTGACGACTGACTCATCAATGTATGAGTATTGAAGAACCGTGAGTGTTGGTATTGATAACGTTGTTTGCGTAGCTTATCGGCAGCTCATGTCGGTGGATGTGCTTTTGTCGATGTAATTGCATTCGAAGCACTTTGTGCGACCTCTGCCTGCATCGAAACTATAGCAGGCGCTGTGTTGTATCGCTGCGTTGGTTCTGGGCTTAGCCGCAGGGTGTTTATCGAAAAGGGCATCCGGTTTCGGGCGTTGTGTGTTGAAGCAGTTTTTGTGGCCCGAGGCACTGATTTTGATAACCGCCAGGGTAGCTGGCAAAACGCTGATGAAGTTGGCTATCGGTGAAAGGCTTCTTATGCCAGGGGTTAAACACTTTCATCAGTTGAGCACGGATTTTCATGATTGCGATGATGAATATGCGTTGCCAGCGAGGCGGCTTTTTCATACCGACCGCGTTGAGTAGTATGTCATCGTTCAGGAGCGTTAGAATCAGGGGTTTAATCAATGGGCTAACGATCGCAGGAAACATCTTTTGCATGCCCTCGATCAGCCCTTCTGTAACGATGGTGTTGTCCGGGTGAAAAGCCATATTCTGTGAGCGGTAGCTCTCGTACCATTGCACAAATGCGTCATAGTTTTCGGGGATATTTTCAATATTCATGGCGTTGCCTAGATCTCGAAATTCGAGAAAGCTGGCGTCTTTTTCTGCTTGGGTGCGTTGCCGATACCCCCAGTTTTCCATCCAGCGTGCCGGTTCGATAATAAATAAGGCCAGCGTAAACAGGTAATCATCATTTTTGATCGGATAGTGGCCGTGAATCCAATTCAGGTGGTTGACCATATGGCGTCCGCGTTCACTGTGAACGGTGTCTTCCAGTGCTTCAATCATAATGGCGCGTGTATCATCTAACCGCTTGAGGCCCTGATCCTGGTATTGGCGCGTTTGACGCAAAATTTTGCTGATGCTGGGTATTCCAAAGGTTTGTATCTGGGCAAATTCTGCGGCCAGTAATATGTCCAGTGGGGTGTCGTGTTTTGAGAGATATTGCAAAATGGCGTGATAGTTTTCGTCTACGCCAGCATCGGTGAGTTGCTGCAGGGTTTTGTTATTCCGCAAATAAATCATGGGTCTTCTCATTATTCTTATTGTTATAGATTTAACATTAAGTCGGTGGTGTCTACAACCATGCCTTGATGCCGTTTGCTATTCGTTGAATCAATGGATTAGCAAGTCGAGGTGGTGTAGGTAGGCGGGTAGTGCCTGCGAAAAAATGAGTAGTCAGTCTATATTAATGGTCAAAGCTCTATCTTATTGCGACTGGTGATGTTCAATGACTCACACGTGTAACTATCGATCCGAACAAACGGTTTCTGCTAACGGTATTGAATTGGCTTATGACCAGTTTGGTGATGATGATGCTCCTGCCATTTTACTGATTATGGGGTTGGGGACACAGATGATTGCCTGGCCTGAGCAATTGTGTTGTTTATTGGCCGACAGCGGTTTTAGAGTGATCCGGTTCGATAATCGAGACGTTGGGTTATCTTCTCGAACACCGGGGCCCGTTGCGACCTTACCCAAGCTATGGATGGCCTATCAATTCGGTATGGGAACCGCACAATCGCCGTATACATTGGAGGACATGGCCGAAGATGCTATCCAGCTATTGGATGCACTCGACATCGAAAAATCGCACGTTGTTGGCGCTTCGATGGGCGGTATGATTGCGCAAATCATGGCCATTAACTATCCGCAGCGGGTGTTAACACTAACGTCAGTTATGTCGACATCTGGCCGCCGTGGATTACCTGGGCCCAATCTGAAAATCATTTATCACCTTTGGCGCAAAGCAATCTCTGATGATTCCAAAGCCTTCGAACGAACGTGTAATGTGCTTCAATCCATTAGTAGCCCTCGTTACCCGCTCGAAGGCGAAGCATTGTATGCGTTGGTCAAGGCCTCTTGTAAACGCAGTACCGATCAGACGGGCTACCCACGTCAACTGGCTGCTGTGCTTTGTGCGGATAGCCGGGTGGATTCCTTGAAACAACTGACGGTGCCGGCTTTGGTGATTCATGGCGACAAGGACCCGATGTTGCCCGTTGCTGCTGGCAAAGATACGGCTGCGTGTATTCCAGAAGCAAAATTGATGGTTTTTGAGGGAATGGGGCATGATTTGCCTGAGCCACTGTTGGCCGAATTTTCACAGGCAATCAGCGCGCATGCGCGGGCGTAAATGCTGGCTAAAAATGACAGGCGCTTTTAGCGCTGATCCAAATCCGATCGATATTGAGTGCCAGTGTTGATATGCCCACCGCCAAAAAAAGACCGAGAGGGAAGTGTCGGTTAATCACGCTTTCGAACAGATAGGTTGTGAGCGGTACCAGAGTCAAAAGGAAACTTAACCTATCGGGCTTTAGAGCTTGCACCGCAGGCTGAAAGAACAACATCGGAATCACTCGATTAGCGAAACAAACGAGTATTATTAGCCCCCAAATATGTAACGACGACGATGTAGTGAGAATCTCTGTTGTTGGGTTGTGATACACAATAAACAGCACTGCAGCCATGGTCATCATTGGAAAAAAGCGCACCGACAGAATGTCTAACGATGTTGCATTGTTTGTTGCGGCATACTGTTTTGAATAGTACGTATAAAAGAACAAGCATATGCCGGATGTAATACCGTAGGTAGTCGATACCCAGGATTGTCTCGCTGCAGCAAAACACAACCCGATCGATAGCAAGCAAAACAGTACTTTAAGCATGTTTTTATTGAACATGGCACCGATCAGGCTGCAAGATAAAAACACCAGTGCCATCGAAAAGTCCGCTGACGATGTCATCGTACAGTAGTACGATAGAATCCATGATCCTGCGATGGATACAGACATCCAAAGCCAAAGCCGGGGTTGAGATCGCACCGCACGATAGGCCACGCCCAAGCGCGAAACATTCATTGCATTGAAGGTTAACGCTGCCATAACGGCAACGCAAAGGTTCATCAGTTCAATGCTGACATGAAGGCTGAGTTTTTCGACGAAGACTGAAGACAGCGAGAGTGTGGCGATGTATGCAAAGCTATAATTGAGCCCTTGGCGTTCAGTGTACATGACTCAGCTTCAGTAACTCGCGCATATCACGCTCGATGACGGTTGGATCATTGTGCGACAATATCGCAAACATAGAGACGTCCATCAAACTGGTAGTGTCTGAGGCCTCAGACAGTTTGAGTTTTTCACAAAAATAAGCAGATTCCAGTTCGCCAAACAAGGTAATGGCCAGCTGATATCGTTGTGGGTTTAGGTTGTAGAGGTATACGGTTCGATACGTTTGCTGATTGCCACTTCGATGGATGCCGTGTCGTGAGCCAACGGGCAGTTCACCGGTGAGATAGTGTCGATACACATCAATCTGATCTTCAGTATAGCGACCTGCCGACATACGGTTGAGGGCACCATGAAGGCCTGCAATGCGTGGATTCAGTTCGATTAGGTAGCAGTCATTGCCATCGAAACAGAATTCGATGTGCGATAGGCCGAATTTGACGTCTAATGCATCAAGTACTGCGAATATATATGCGGCGATATCGAATGTGTCGAAAGCTTCCAAATCCACTAGTTCTTTGTAGATTTCCTTAACACTACCACCCTCAAATTCTTTGCGGGCCTCGCCGACAGAGCACAAGTGGTGATTGCCGTTATACGAAACGGTATTGGCAAAATACTGACGTCCGCGCACTCTGCGCTGTAGGAGAAGCTCCATATCGTCAAACAATGGCATCGCATGACTTGCGGTTTCCATGTAAGACAAGATTTCGTTTTCCGACGCTGGAATACGGAAGCCGGCTGAACAAATACTGGCGTCCGGTTTTACGATGATATCGCCGCCACAACGCCGGTAAAATTCTGACACAGCGATTTTTTTGTGCTGATTCGACATGCCATGTTTGAGTGTTACCGTATCGATAGCCGGTAAGTTATGTTTGGCCAGCGCGTTTTGCATTGCCGATTTTCTAAAACGTAGCGATGTCGTTTGAGGGTCATTCCACTGTGCCGGAAATAGTTCCGATAACAATCTGTCAGAGTACTCTAAAGATGCCTCAGTGCCGGCTAAGCCATGCACGAGGTGACGCTTTTGTGTTGCATTGCGTATGTAGTCGCAGTCGCGCTGTAAATCACCGGTGGTGATTAGAACATCGTCATCGTAGAGAAAATCATCGCAAAAATAAGTCGACTTGACATCCTTGGTGCGCACAACCTGAACATCAAAGCCCAACCTTTGGAGTTTTTGCATCAGATAGCGACCGGAATGAAACGGGTCAATCAGTAAAATCGTCTGCATGGCTGCTCCATAAGGGGAAGCAGCATTTTCGAGAGCAACATCCATAGCAAAATTCCGCACCGGTTAGATTCATTAAATGGTGGTCGTTTTTGCGCGATTGATTTGAGTCGTGTTGTTCACGTTTCCAATATCCCGTCTGGTTGAGATCGGGATAACACGACCGAGGTCGTGCGTTGAGTTACTAGCGAAGTTCACGCGCTGTCACTTACTCTTTGCTGCGACATATCCAATAGTAATCGCTGCATGTGCGACAAAATAGAAATCATTTGAACTTCGCCAATAGGTTTTTCTGGGTAAGAAAAACACTCATATACACAGCTCTGCAAATATGAAGAAGAGTCAATCCCTGTTGCTGTGTCGGTTGAGACACTGATCTCAAGAAATAATTCGGCGTTGAATAGTATTCATTCGTACCAAGGGGGGCAGCGAGAATAGAGACAAAAATAACACAGGAGAGTCGGTAAATATGTTGAACTTTTTGCCGTAAATTATTCGCTAAACATGCTTGTTATATGCCGGATGTAGAGTAGGAATACGTCAGCTAGCGTCAATAAGTTGTAACTACCCTAACTGCATCGCTAATGAGAAAATGGCAACGAGTGCCCAGCAGATATTCAAAAAAGCGGCCGGCCAAGCGTTTTTAACCATCGAGGCGATGGCGATGAAGCAGGCGCCAGTAAGGTTACCAAGCTGGTAGTTAGTTGAGTGCGTATTGATGTAACCCAGCGAGTTCAGCGCGAACATGAATAAGATCAGAATGGCGCCAATCCAGCCCAACAGTTCAATAGAATATCAATTTATCATATCGTCTGCCCTTACCAAGCGGGATGGGTTCTTTGACAGTGTTCAGGTTACAGACGGTTAAGCCGCTGATCGGGGTTATTCCAGTTCACCGATATCTTCTTGCCAAAGCTCTGGGTTTTGCTCGATGAAACGTGTCATTAGGTCGATACATGTCGGGTCGTCGATGATCGTCAGCGTGACACCCTCTGATTCGAGAAACGTTTCATCGCCCTGAAACGTTTTATTTTCGCGAATCACCACGTGTTTGATGCCATAAAGGCGGACTGCCCCGCTGCACATGGGACAAGGAGAAAGCGTGGTATACAGTGTGCACGCCCGATACTGTGACGGGCTCAAACGGCCAGTGTTCTCCAAGGCATCCATCTCAGCGTGTTTTATGACGCTGCCTTCCTGGATTCTCTGGTTGTGACCTCGACCAATGATTTCTCCATCAAGGACAACAACACATCCGATCGGCACGCCACCTTCGGCTAATCCTTTTTGGGCCTCATTAATGGCCTCGCTCATAAAAGCACTGTGGTTAATGTTGGTCATTGCACACGCCTTTGGTTTAGTAAAATGTGGGCTCGTATATTCGTAGATTAGCCGAGAACGATAGGTGGCGATGAACGGGTGGTTTTTCGTTGTCGTACCCTGAGTTTAGTTTTGTCCTTTGATTTTGTATTTTTCGGCTGTGTTGCCGATTGAGACCTATTGCTGCTCACTTTGTTCGATGAGGGCTTTCTATACGACACAGTTTGATAAATAGGAAAGTGAACGTTTGGTTACGATAAAAGAGCGTTTATTTGCTTGTACTGCACGGTAGTGTAATGAAATGTAATAAATCTTTCGTATTGAGGCTGTTAGATCGACGGATTGTCGGGGATATAGTGCCGCTGATTCTTTAGAATAGCTTCTTGTCACAATTTACAGATAAAAAGGAAGTCGCTATGAAAAAGTTGGCCGTTGTTGCTGTATTTCTTTCCATGTTTGCGGGGTGTGCGATTCAACCCGTCGATGTCGAATCCAGTTATTGGATGGATAAAGACAAAAAGGTCGGCGTTGTCGTGTCAAGAATACCTGAAGCTTATACACACAAAACAGGTGGACAGGGGTTGCTTGATGTCGCTATCAATAACGCTGTGGCAGGCCCAGTGACCGACCACCTGAGAACTCTTGATCTCGATGAATTCGCGGATTTAAAAAAGATGATTGCTGATCGGTTCACTGATCACGGTATAGAGACTGTTATCATCGAAGAAGACATTGATATCAGCACCTTGCCGGATACTCAAATTTCTGAAAAAGGCTTTGCCAAAAAAGACTACTCGTCGCTCAAAACCAAATATCAGATTGATGACCTTGTTGTGATCCATGTAGTTGCGATGGGTTCTGTGAGAAGCTACTACGGGTTCATTCCAACTTCTGATCCTAAGGGGTATTTTGTTGCTGCGGGGCGTTTGGTTGATCTAGATAACCATGCCTTACTTTGGTATCACGATGAAGTGCGTCAAATCGAAGTTACTGGTGATTGGGACCAAGAAGATGAACAATATCCGAATCTAACGTAAGCGGTAAACTCTGCGGTTTCTGATGGTAAGTCAGGTTTGACTAACGATCTCTTTACGACGGGTCAGCAAGCGTATTAACGGTGTTCCCTGTTTCGGGCACGATTATTGATTGATATTCATACCGGCTGGGAATATTGTTGAATATACAGCAGTATTTCCGGAAGTATTTATCCACGGCACTGTATAAAAATAGAAATGCTTTTTTCTTTCGCGGCGATCAGTAATCGATTGCTGCTAGTATTCAAGTGCAAGCTTTGTGGCGTATTAAAGTGGGTATGTATCTATTTGATGATACCCGTTGAGAAGAGACAATAAAAAAACCCCGACGCAGTACGACGGGGTTTGTGTTCCAAACGGTTTGGAATCAGTTTTGGAAAGCTTCTCCAGCCGCGATACGCTCGCCTAATGCACCTAACAGTGCTGCTGAGCTACCTAGTGTCATTTCCAGCTGGCGAGCCCACAGGCTGTAACGCCATAGGTGGTAGTCTTTGTCGATACCTGTGCCACCGTGCAAATGTTGAGCTGCGTAACTGACTCGGTGCCCAGTGTCACCTGCCCAGATTTTAGCAATTGTTACTTCGTTGGTTGCATCCAGTTCCAACTCCAGACGCGAAACAGCCTGGTAGGTGGTTAGTTTCAGGCAGGTTACGTCAATGAAGCAATCCGCTGCACGGTGTTGAACGGCTTGGAACGAACCAATCGGCACATCAAACTGGTAACGATCGCAAGTAAACGCAGCGGTTGTGCGTGTTGATTCGTCCGCAACACCTAACTGCATAGCGCAGTATGCGGCAACAGTGCGCTCAGAGGTCCACTGTGCGGCAGCTTTGCCACCATCAACAATGAGAACATCTTCGGCGGCAACTTCAGCGCCATTCATAGCGACTTCAAACCAAGGCTCAAGTGTTGTTGAGCGTTCAGCAGTCAATGTAACTCCATCGACTTTAGGGTCTAACAGGAAGACTCCAACGTCGTTGCCAATTTTTGCTGTAACCAATACACGCTCGGCACGGTTTGCAAACGGCACAGCGATCTTGGTGCCAGTCAGTTTGTAGCCAGCCCCGCTTGTTTCAGCAATAGTGAAAGGCTCAGACGGGCACTCGGCACGCTCTTCAGAAAGCCCGGCAGTGATGAGCTTTTTGCCCGCAGCGACTGCAGGCAAGAAACGTTGCTGTTGCTCTACAGTACCGAATTTTTGAATCGGCAGGGCAGCGCTGACAATAACCGGAACAACCGGCGCAGCCGCAACGCGACGGCCGACTTCTTCGATAAACAGACACAGCTCGGTGAAACCAAAACCCATGCCGCCGTTTTCTTCGCTGAAAGCCGCGCCTAGCAAACCGGCTTCAGCTAGCTGTGCCCAAAGGTTTTCGTCAAAGCGCTCTTCTTGCTTGTCGATTTCGTTCAAACGCTCTGTGGTCGATAGATCGGTGAGGATCTGATTCGCCAGCTTTTGAACCTCAAGTTGTGTTTCGTTAAATGCAAAATCCATCAGTCACTCCTCGATTAACGCTTGGCACGTGGCATAGCCAAACCGCCACGGGCGATCAGGTCACGTTGCAATTCATTGGTACCACCACCGAAAGTGATGATCGATGCAGTACGATACAGCTGCTCAAGGCGGCCGTTGAGGACAGCGCCTTTTGAATCACGCTTGATAACACTGTTAACGCCGAGGATTTCGCCCAGGTGACGGTACAGCTCAACAAAGAACTCGGTGCCGTAAACTTTGGCTGCTGAAGCGTCTTCCATCGACAAATGACCTTTGGTCATTTCAGATGCTTGGCGATAGCAGATGAGTTTTAAGGCTTCGAGGCCGGTACGGCTTTTCGCTAGGTTCATTTGAACCCAAGGTTGGTCGATTACTTTGCCACCTTTTGGTAGGTCAGTTTCCATCGCCCAATTCGTTACGTCATTAAACAGTTGAGAGAATGCGCCGACGTTAACCAGTGACAAACGCTCACGGTTCAGCTGGCTGAAGATCAACATCATGCCCATGTCGAGTTCGCCAACCAAGTGATCTTCAGGAATACGCACGTTATCGTAGTAAGTCGCGTTGGTGCGAACATCACCCAGTGTATGCACGGGTGAACAGCTATAGCCTTCAGAGCTGGTCGGCACCAGAAAGATAGAAATGCTGCTGTGCTTTTTAACTTCAGGGTCGAAGTTCGTTTTGCACGCTAACCAGATCCAGTCGGCATGGTGAGCCAATGAAGTCCACATTTTTTGGCCGTTGATAACCCACTCGTTGCCTTCTTTTTTGGCAGTGGTTTTCAACGACATCAAATCGGTACCAGCGCCTGGCTCTGAGTAGCCAATGCCCATGATCAGCTTGCCGCCCATGATTTTGGGTACCAGCTCTTCTTTTAAACGCGCTGTCGCATTTTCAGCCAGAATAGGACCGACGGATTCAGTGGTCAGGAATGGGAACGGGAAGCCCGCACGCATGACTTCTTCAACAAAGATGAACTGTTCCATCTCAGTTAGACCTCTGCCCCCCATTTCTTTTGCCCAGCCAACGCCAATCCAGCCGTCTTTACCGAGTTGTTCCATGGCTTTCCAGAAAAGCGGACCGCCACCTTCACCGACCGCTTCAGCAACTTCTGCCTTCAGCTCCGGGGTCATTAATTCATCGAAGTAAGCGCGTAATTCCTGACGCAGCGCTTCCTGTTCGGGAGTAAATTCAATTTTCATTGTTGCTCCTGGTTGTCTTAGTTGGATGTATCACTAAGCAGTGAGTACCCCTTACGGAGTGATGGATGCAGCGGCTCAAAACGTTTTCCGCCAGATGCCATAGATAGTGATTGTTTTGTAAACATCGAGCAATGGCATTAAAGGTCATCTTTGTTATCAAAAGATGTCGTCGCAAGGTACGCATGGGTTGTTTACGCTGGAGTAGACACTGTTTTGGAGAATATGTGCGCGCTGCGCTGAAGTGCGCAAAGAAGTGTGGGGTGAAGATGAACCATTTTTGCCAGCAGATAGTCGAATTTTATCGGGTTTATTGATAGAAACGATTTAACTTAACCGAAAAATCATCAGACAATAGACGCAGTGTTTACCAATAAACGATTAAGGAAATGCCATGAGCGAGATTGATGCAGTCATTGAACGCCCTGAAACCACCATTGATGGTATCGAATACGGGCCTTTGGCGGCACTGATTGGTGTCTGGAAGGGTGATCAAGGTGTCGACATTGCGCCGGAGCCGGATGGCACAGAGAACAATCCGTATTTTGAAACGATTACCTTTGAACCTGCCAAAGACGTTGAAAATGCTGAAGAGCAGGAACTGGTTGCCGTTCGCTATCATCAGCAAGTGACGCGTACAAGCACTGGAAAGGTATTTCACGATCAGGTGGGTTATTGGATGTGGGATGCCAGAACTCGCACGTTAATGCATAGCTTCACTATTCCACGTGCGGTCGCTATCGTGTCTGGCGCTGTGCTGACCGAAGATCAGGCTAACAACCCGACGCCGCTGTTAAAAGTAACTGCGGGAGTTGACCCGGATTGGCCCATTGCACAATCGCCGTTTATGGCGCAGAAAGCCAAAACGTTGAGCTATGAATGCAAGATTAAAGTGAATGGCGACAAAATGTCTTATGCCCAAACAACCATGCTAGATATTTACGGTCGTGAGTTTGAACACACCGACAAAAACGCACTTGTGCGTGTAGGCGACTAAACCCGCTTTACCACCTCGTCCAAACCGAATTATTTAGCCGGGAATATCCCGGCTTTTTTGTGTTTGGAATTCAGGCATTGTCAGTAAGGGTATTTGCGTGCGGGAGATTGCTTGGTTGCTGTAAACCGGTGTTGAATCGAAGAGTCAACCTGTTGGCGCTTTAGCAAAGGTGTTTGTTTAATCATAGTGTCTGACATCGTCGGCTGTTGGTTTTGCATCGATATACAAAACCAGCCAATGATAAAAGTAACCGACAATGCAATCACAGTCAGGCTATGTTGTTTCATCAACGGTCTTCTCCTTGGATTGTCAGGGCTGCAAAAGTCGGGTGCCGGATGGATTTTAGGTGCAAGAAATCAAGGCCCGATCAGTGCGTGTTTTTTATTTGAATTTTTGTCGCAATAGTAACCGCCACGGTTAATTGTGGCGGTCAATAACGTGCTCAATGTTACGAGCGTTACCTATTTCGATGGGTGAAGGGTGCAGGGGTTCCAGCGCGGTTGATTATTCAAGATGGGCGGGGGGCTGGCTGTTCTCAGCGGGCGAATGGGCTTTTGTATTCAATATACTGAGTGGCACTCAGCGGTGATCTTTGAGTTTTGCTATTACGATACCCTCACCAATGATGGTGATAACGGCTTGTTGCGTGACTTCATCGGCTTGCCCTGGCGGGCCCTTCAACGGCTCTTGATAACTATGGCCTCGGTAGGTCCAGCTGAGGAGTGCTGGGTTATTGTTGTTTTGGCGTAGTGAAAACCCCAGTGAGCATTCACTATGCGCAAGAATTGTGCTGCACGAAATAACGCCGCCGTTGGCAGGAATTCGAAGTGTGACATCATGAACTGAATGGCTGGTTTGATTGCGAATCACGACCGAATCGATCGTTGCTTTGTCAGGCTGTATGAGTTGGCCTGAGCATGCACCGACCAATATAGCGAAAAACAAAACAACGGCATGAGTGGCCTTCAGACGCATCATATATAACCAGAATTAAGTGAGTGTTTAGTATCTCCCTGAAACGATCGAAAGGCAATGTATCTGATGCCGGTTTAATAAGCGTTATAGATGCGGCACGTTATCTTCCAGAAAAACCGGTTTTTACTGGAACCACGCAGGCAAATTAGGAGACAAACAAACACGGCTCTGATATCCGTGTCTATGCTGATTATGGGTATGGCCTTGATTATTTCATTCATTGAAACAGGACGAATCAACATGCTGGGTGAAGACCATTCTTTAGCACATGAGTTTCCCGAACACCTACCGGCGATTAAAAACTTGACTCAGGGCGATAAAGGTTTCGCCAAACAAGCCCGACATTATGACGATCTGGATAGAGAAATCCGCAAACTGGAGCTGAATAATTCCCCCATCGAAGATGACGCCATGCATGCGATGAAGCAAGAAAGAGCCGAGTTAAAGGACGTGTTATATCAGCGTCTGTTGTCTGAGCAATCGCATTAAATGGTGGGCTATTCGGTATAACACCGTTTTTGAGAAGTTGCTGAGGTTAGCTGCTAGAGGTTTGACGGAAGGTTTTGATAGGCCATGAGCTGAGGGTAAATAAAGCACCGACACACCTAGCCGGGCAATAACCGGGCTAGTTGTGTATCGAATGAACTCCTTGGTTTGCTTTGGTGCCTACCTGTTCACGCTGAAAGTGCTATCTGCGGGGATATTCTCGGTAAGGTAGTCATCTGAACTAGCGCCGTCTGGGCCTTGATAACTGTCACTGAATGTCAGGCTAGAAAAGTACTTCACAGAGCCACGAGCGGCATATCCTTCAATAAAATACGCATAGTACGACAGTACGCCTCGAACGTTATCAACGATCAGATAGCCATCGGCCAAGGCGTCAGCAATTGGCACACTATTTGTGAATCGATAACCGCCTATGTCAGATGTGTGGTTGGTGTTCGGCAATGTTTCGTTGCGGGATTGGGATTTGGCGGTAACAAATGCGTTTTGGTTAATTTGGGTTTGGCTAAAACCTAAGGCATCCAGCAAATCGGATAACCGCACAACCGTATGTTGTTCTTTGGCTGATGCGCCACTCCAAAATGTGAAGGTAAGGTCCTTCTTCTGCGTTAGCGGTTTTACCAGTTCGAGTAGGCCTTGAGGATCATATTGAGTGCCAAATAGATCAATCGTGCTAGGTATCATATCGGATGTTGATTCGACAAAATGGGCTTTGCCCCAGCCGCGATCTTCTTGCGGGTGCAACTCGCGGCGTTTCCATTCTTGGCGCGTAATGTGGTGTGGGGTTTCAGTAGCCGATACGCTGCTGCTGTCGTCTGAAGCGTTGCTGCTATCCGAATCGCAGCCGATAACTGCCAGTGCCGCTGCTGCGGTGCCACTACTGAGTAGCAGACGTCGAGTGATGGCGGGTTGGTGTTGTTTCTGATCCGGATCAGGTTGTTTCATAATCGATCGCTCTCGGTCGGTGGCGGTGAATAGTTGACTCCTTTAAATTTAAACCGTATTTGAAAATTTGCCCGAAAACACCGCCACCCGTTGTCTTATAAAGTCAGTCATGTGTTCAGTGCGATAGCTTGAGGAAAGCGTTCATGAAAAAGGTTCTATCGAAACCTTCACCCTTATCAAACGAGTCTTGGATTGCCAGCTTTGTTCGAGATTGCAAAAAGCGCCTAGATTTCCAAGAGCTTCTGGATAGCCAAGAGCGTTTAAATACTCAAGAGCAAGGTAGCCATGTTTTGGTGGTGGGCGGCACAGAGTCCAATCGCAATGTGCTGATTGAATCATTGTTGATTGCATTACAATCACAGCAGAAGGTCGCTGAAATCGGGCCGCTAACGCAGACATTTTTAATTGAACAGGAAGCCGAACGTGACGATTCAGATCTGACCGATGAAGTATTTGCAGGTACGCCATTGGGTGAACTGCTGCGCGAAGTGTCGGCGGATGACACGGCCGTGTTGAAGCTGGCAGATCAATTGGGTCTCACACATCGATTGCAAGTAGGCTTTCGAAAACTCTCGTCCGGTGAAACACGCAAGGCGCTCATCGCCCGTGCGTTGCTGTCTCAGCCTAGTGTTTTGTTGGCCAATGAACCGTTGCAAGGGTTGGATACACAAACCCGTCAAGTAGTGGTAGATCTGCTCAATGGTTTTTGTGCAAACGGGATGTTGATTATGGCGACGGATCGGTTTGATGTCTTACCCGATTCGTTGACACACTTGCTGTCGCTGAAAGACCACGAGCTTGAATACGTCGACCTGTTAGCCCAGCCAGATCGACTGGCGTCACTGCGCAGCATTCACCATTTGCAGAATCAATCTATTCGATTGCCCGACCTACCGGATACGCTTAGCCATATTGCGCCGCCAGCATTAGATCACGATTTACCCTTGGTGCGGATGTGTGACATTCACCTGGGTTACCAAGGCGCTGTTTTAATCTCAGGGTTAAACTGGACTGTGATGCCGGGTCAACATTGGCAAATCAAAGGCCGTAACGGTAGCGGTAAAACCAGCTTGTTAAAACTAATTACCGGCGATAATTCCCAGTGTTACACCAATGATATTCATGTATTTGGTTATCGGCGTGGTTCAGGTGAAAGCATCTGGGATATCAAACGTTATATCGGGTTGGTGTCATCGGATCTGCAATGGGCCTATCGCGTGGCAGGCACGGTACTGGAAGTGGTGGTATCTGGCCTGTACGAGTCGATCGGTTTGTACCGTCAATCTGATAGTCTCGAACAGCAGTTGGCGATGCAATGGCTTGATGTTTTGGGTGTACAACACTTGCATCGTATCAGCTTTCAGCAACTGAGCTTTGGTGACCAACGATTAGTATTGATAGCACGAGCGATGATCAAACAACCTGCATTGTTGATTCTTGATGAGCCCTGCCAAGGGCTTGATGCGGTTAATCGCCAGCGGGTGATTGCCCTGGTGGAAAAATTACTCGACCAAACTGACGTAACTTTGCTTTACGTGACTCACTACGCCGATGAAACCGTTCGGCAGGTTGAGCACACGCTGGAGCTTGGCAGCTGGTCATTTATGACTGCAGTGCTGTCTATATTAGATTAGGGTTTCGCAAACGAGATAACACGTGTATGGAAAAGCAGCATAAAGTAAGTCAACCGCTCGAAGAGCCGCTCACCGGCAATGTTCCGATGGACGATGCGCCGGAAAAATTTCTTCGGTGCCTAACGTTGGAGAGCGGTATAACCGCTGCACAGCGTGCTGAATTGATTGAACGTATTAAGACTAACTGGCGTGATGCTGCGGTTTCTGGTTGTAACGATGCTGGAATAAATAAGGCGCTGCGCAGCACACGTTTGCAATGGTTACTGCCTGAAGAATTTCCCGATCTTTACCAGCAACTTTGGCAGCTAAGCGAGGAGGCCAATCGGCACTTTCAACTGAGTGTTCACGGTATGTCAACGCCACTGCAGCTTGCTTGGTACAGTGCTGAAACGCAAGATCACTTTTGTTGGCACACGGATATTGGCCCTCAACTTTGGCATCGCAAGATCAGCCTGTCGATTCCACTGAGTGGCGAAAGTGATTATGAGGGCGGTGATTTGGAATTTATGTTCAGTGAAAAAATTCACCGGCCGACACAAACGGCAGGGCAGGCGATTATCTTCCCCAGTTTTGCCCTGCACCGTGTAACGCCAGTAACCCGTGGTGAACGTATTGCTTTGGTTGGATGGATTTCGGGTGATGAATGGCGTTAGGGCAGTCGCCCTTTAGCGCCTTGTTTACCAGTTCCAACGGTTCATCGGCGAGCTTACCGAAACGGATCATTGTTGAGGCGTGGGAACCTGCGATCAATTTATGCGGTCATAGCGGTAACCTCATTTACTTCATAGCAGCTGTGGCAATGGCTTCAGCGCAAGGATTGCTCTATGGAAGATACTCACACGACGTCGATGATTTTTCACACTCGACGTTACCCCTCACCGGATACTGCCTCCAGCAACCAACTTCATCATGAAATGCACCAGATGATTCGTTGGGCCGATAGCAAACTGAATTTTTGTGCCTTCTCTGAGCATCACATCAGCAATGATGGGTTTATGAGCTCACCGATGCTCGCCTCTGCATTAGCCGTGGGCTGCACCAACAAACTGCGGATTCGTAATGCTGCCGTGCTAGCTCCCTTACACGACCCGCTTGAGATAGCTGAACAAATCACCATGCTCGATTTATTGAGTAGCGGCCGGGTGAAAACGATATTGGCGCTGGGTTACCGTGAATGCGAGTACCAGTTGTTTGATGTTGATTGGGAGCATCGTGGCCAGGTATTTAATGAAAAGCTTGAGATCATTCTGCAGCTATTACGCGGCGAAACCGTGAGTTATCGCGGGCTAGAGATCAAACTCGAACATCTACCGGTATCACCGATCAATGAAATTGTCGGTATTGGTGGTAACAGCCGACCGGCCGCTAAACGGGCTGCACGCGCCGGTCTGGATTATCACCCTGCGTTTCATTGTGCCGATACAGAGGCTGAATATCATGCCCTTTGCAACAAGCAAGACGTTGATGGGCGCTATTATGCGCCCGCCGATAACTTGAGCTTTTTGTTGATTCATGAAGACCCAGACAAAGTCTGGCATGAACATGGAAAGTTCATGTTGTTTGACGCCATGTCTTATCAGAATATCAGCCATACCTCGCGTGTCAGCTGCCGAGAGTGTGATGCTGAAACCGTTCAAGGTTTGAGGGAATCCGGTGCATATAGCGTATTAACGCCCGATGAAGCCATTGAACACTTTAACACCGACAGCAGTATGGTGATTAATCCGTTGGTTGGCGGGATGCACCCGGATATCGGTTGGAATACGCTTGAGCTATACCATTCGAAAGTGTATCCGGTGATTGTGAATCAACTTGACCGAGATGGACTTGATGCTGTGATACATTGATATGCCCCCCGACGCGCGATTCGCACCGTCAGTTGATGGGGGTGTTGCCGACACTAACAGATAGGCCATGGCTGAGGTTGCTTGGAGGCTGAGTTTTTAACCTCACTGCAGCAAACAGCCGGCGACTTCTCGTGGGTGTGTTATCACTGCTTCGTGTGGTGCGCTGATTGCTTCAATCGACCAGCCTAGTGCTTCCGCCTTTTGATTGAACACATGGGTATATGGATATTTGGGGCGCGTGTGATTAATGTATCTGACCGGTAATTCCGACAGAGGATAAATACGTTCGGGCGCTGAGGTTTGATAGGTTTTCAATGGGTGTGGCGTTAAGTGCTGCGTTGCCCATTGGCGTTGTTCCGGTGATTCAATACCTAATACGTCCAGAGACGGGGGCGGCATCCTGTCGCCGCCGAACAGTTGCGCATCGGCAATGCGCTGGGCAACTAAGGCTTCCGGTAGGTAGTCAAAACAACATTCACCAGATTCCAGCATCAAGCCATCAAGAATAACAACTTCTTTCAGGCGATTGATTACATGGTCAGCAGCCGCAACGGCGACACCGCCGCCAAGGCTATGGCCGACAAGTGTGACGCTTTCTTCAGGCACGTTGTCATTCAAGTAATACACTAGGTCGTCAACATAATCACTGAATGTCACTGTCGATGCATCTTCGTTCACACGTTCGCCAACCGCAGGCATGCAAGGTGTGTAAACTACCGCGCCTGAGGCGGCTAGGTAGTGTTTAACGTCGCGCCAGCACCAGGCACCGTGCCATGCGCCGTGAACCAATACGTAGGTGTTCATCGTGTTCTCCGTTACAGACGACTCTTTGCCCTCTGTTTTTCGACTATCCGGTATTGGCGAGTTCCGAAATCGCTGAACCGCCGGGCAGAAACACCATTGAGTTTGAGTGGTTAGCGATGAAGCCGGCTTGATGCGATCGGTTGTTTCGGCAAGTTTGCTAATTGCAGGGTACCTAGGGTACCGACCATTAAGGCGATAATCAGCGTTGCTGCGATCCCCGCTGGTGTATCAATCCAGATGCCGAGCAGAGCGAGCACAGCAGACAAAAATACCCATAAAAAGTCACCGACCGAAAAATACATTACCAATATGGCAGACGGTGTTTTCAGTTTACTGGCCCAAAGCAGATGCAAGCCATTGACGAGCAATATTGCCCCCAATACCTGAATAATGATCGCAGGTGCAGGTTCTGTGGCGGATAAAAACTGGTTAGTAGTACTGCTAAACAGCATAAAAAGCAGCCCAAAGCCAATGCAGCTGGTAGCATTTATACGCAGTGTATTTTTTAACGTGATCATCGTTACTTCTCCTTGTAAACTTGGTTGACATAGAGAGTAAAGTGGAGAGTTTAGTATGTCAACTAGGTTGACAGAAAGAGGCATACCTATGGTAGAGAGCCTCTCGTTACAGTTGGTGTTTGCCAGCTCATCGCTACACGAACAAATGACGGCATATCTAACTCGAGCCCTGACGCGAGACGGCTTTGTGTCGGTAACGCCGCCGATGCTGAACTTTCTCAGTATTCTTGAATGCGGTGTTAACTATGCGTCGGACATTGCGCGTAACTTGGGTGTATCGCGGCAGATGGTGGCAAAAACAGTGAAAGAACTCTGCCATCTGGGGTATCTCGAGCAAATCGATGGCAAAGGGCGGCAGAAAATGATTCGATTTACCGAACAAGGCGAACACTTGATCTCGTCGGCGCGTCAATATTTGGCGCAATTGGATGACGTTATTGGCCAGAGCTTGGGTGACCATGCGTTGGCTGAAATGATCGATGCGATGCAAACAGTGAATGGATTAGCCCAAGAGACATAACGCCGATGAATCGAGCGCGCAACAACGTAGGTTGTTGCTGGTAACAGTGCGCCCTAGGCGGTATTAATCCAGTAGTTTCTGGTCGATAAGTGCCTGACCGGTGGCGATGATGGTATCTTTCACAGGTCTAGGCCTCCACCCCAATTGCTGACGCGCTTTTTGGGTATCGTGTTGTGAGCGTTGACCCAAATCATCCGCTAATGTGCGCGCAAATGGATGCACTCGGGCGGCAAAACCAATCAGCAAATTCGGAATCTTTAATCGAGTTGGCCGAATACCTTGATCCGCAAAGCTCTTTCGAAGCTCTGCAGCGATATCCCTCAACCAGTAAAACTCCGTTGATAGCAGATATCGGTTTCCTGCGGCTTCAGGGGTTTCCAACGCTAACCGGTGTGCAATGGCAATATCACGCACATCAACGATCGAAAACCCGATATTCGGCATAGCGGGAATACGGCGGTTCATTAACTTCTGAATAATCGACACTGAAGATGATACCTGCGCCGACAACGGTGGCCCGAGAACCACGCAAGGATTGCAAACAACCAGCTCAGGTCGTGTGTCTTCCGGTAGGTTTTCTATCAATTGCCAAGCGGCGCGTTCTGCCAGTGTTTTACTCTTCGGGTAGGGGCTGCAGCGCTCGGGTTCCGACCAGTTTTCTTCGGTGTATACTTCTGCGTCGGTATTCACAATCGCAGCTGTCGACGAGGTAAGCACAATACGTTTGACGCCAGCGTTTGCTGCAGCGCGAAGTACACGTTCGGTGCCCTCAACTGCCGGCCCGATTAAATCGGCTTCTTTGCCGTCAATTATCACCGGTGATGCGGTATGCAATACGGCATCAGCACCATCGAATGCATCCACCCAGCCGCTATCATCGAGTAAGTCGGCTTCGACTAGATCCAGTTTTTGCAAAATCGGGCAGCTCTGACGTGCACGTTGGATATTTCTAACCGTACCCACAACGGTGTAGCGATGGCTTAACAGCTCTTGAATACAATGTTGAGCGATAAAGCCGGTAGCGCCGGTAACAACAACTTTCATGGGGTGTTCCTTATTGGGAAGGTACCGTGTTATTGGCCTTGAATGGTCACAACCAGTTGCCTAGCGCCACCATGATTGCGATGTTCACACAGATAGATGCCTTGCCAGATACCCATATTCAATCGACCGTTGCTGATCGGAATATTGAGGCTGCTGCCGAGCAAGCTGCTTTTGAGGTGGGCGGGCATATCATCGCTGCCTTCCAGTACGTGTTTGTAGTACGGCGCATCTTCGGGCACGGTGCGACTGAAGTGGCTTTCAAAATCATCGCGCACCGTTGGGTCGGCATTTTCGTTGATGGTGAGTGATGCCGAAGTATGTTTGATAAACACATTCATCATGCCAATTTGAATATCGGCCAGCTCGCGCAGCTGCTGCACGATATCCTCAGTGACGAGATGAAAACCCCGATGTTGCGCTTTGAGGCGAATGTCTTTTTGAATCCACATGATATCGGTCTCGGCTGGCAGTATTCGATCGAGTCAGGCATTTGACACGGTTTTTGTGCACAGATCAAGGCGGCGCATATGCATCACAGTGTGTATCTGCCACTAGATCACCCTATCTCAGCGCTGTCCGCTGAGGCGGAAATATAGAAATAGATAGATAGCTAAGGGAATGGCTCAGTAGGGGGCGCTAGGGAGAGTTGGGTTGGAACAATGTTGAAAGCCAGAAGAGTGCTTCGATATAGAACGAAGCCCAGTCAGCACTCGCCTTTACAAACCAAAAGTAAGGTGCGTGTCTGCTGTTCAAGCGTTTGAACGCGTTTAAGATCGTGCTCATGCAGGGCGGCCATGCTCGGGCACAGTTTCTGCGGCGGTAGGGCGGTTGTTTCTTTACTCATGGCAAGAATCACCGCATCTAGGTCGGTTTCTAATTGCTGTACCTGAACTAATGCCTGTTCGTTTAGGCTTGCAAATTCATAGGTTCCTGCGTTCATAAAACACCTGCTAAAGCGAAGGACAGAGTGCTGGCTGGATACCAGCGTTATTTTCAGTTTAGGCGAGAAATCGGAGGTTCGATAACCTAGCGATATTTGTCTTCGTCTGAGATAAAAGTGGCGGGTGACTGCGCAGTTGAATAGGTGGTTAACGCAACGAGTCAATCAGGCCCAACAAAATAGAGGGAATGTCAGTAGACACACCGTACTACCGGCGTCGTTCGATGTGCGCGTCGAAAGGTCGCTTTTGTGGGGACTAATTAGTCCTTCCAACGCACGTCAGATATCGGATAGCAGATCGTTCGAGCGTCTATAATCACAGAACGATCATCCTACGTGTTTAATCTGCAATATGGACGCAGCACCGATGCCACGACACCCGAAAACCCTCCCAGTTTGCCGTGAACGTTATGCTGAATTTGATATTTGGCATACGACCAGTCAGCAAGAAACAACAAGGGCGATGGTGATTGCTCATGGTGCTTTGGCCGCGGATTCCTTAGATATCTTCGATGCTACCTGTTTGATGGATTTTTGTGGGCCTGATGGCCAGCAGTTGGTATCGAACCCGTTTAGCTTTGCCCGATCTTGGCAAGATAATTTATACCCGGCAGGGTCGCGAGTGGTCAATCACGCACTGACGCCGCTATCTAACCGAGCGCTATTGCAGTTACTTGATGGCCAAGCTGATGATACGCCGGCGTTCGGCGGTCCATCGACGGATCTATGTTTTATTGTTCTCACAGCGCCAATGGATTTGAAAACCTTATGTGAGACGCCGCAGATTCAGGCGTTTTCTCATTTATTGCTGCATATTTGTCGGCATTCTGACGCTGCTGCAGGCTATTTTGTGCCGTCGAACCTGACCGTGATTCATGACAGCCAGTGCATGGTGTTTGGCCTGCAAGGCAATAGCGCGAAAACAGAACCGGCGGGGCAGCCTAATGCCTATGCCGACTATGTTGGAGACTACCTGACGCAGCTGTCGACATCACTCGAGAGTGTTAGTGCTCTGTCCGCTCAAACGCAGATCACCAAGGCGACCGTTACGAATCAGCTGGTGGTGAATCGCTATAAGCCGGAGTTACTGAAAATTGCCGATGCGTTTGCTAAAAGTCAGGCAGCAGAGGTGTATGACGGTGCTTTGGTACCACGACTTGAGACACTGAAAGCCACACTGGATAAACAACTGACATTCCCGGATAGCGATACTGCGCTGGATGTGCCAATTGCCAAAACCCCTCCACCGCCATTGCCGGATTTTTACGATCAACGTATCGCTGGGGCCGGGTCAGCTGTTACGGCGACATTGGATTTTTGGCAGAATCTTTCATCCGCTCAGCAACAATACCTCACGCGTCGGCGCGGCTTCAGTGATAAAGACGTGAGTGTGCTGGATGCGCTGCAAAGTCAGATCGAAGGTCGGCCGGCCGATCTTTCGGCGACCGAACAGCAGCTTTACAAAGTTCTTAACAAGGCTGACTTAGCGGTTGCTCTGTTAGATAGCGCTGATAACACCGCATTGCGCCCAGCGTCTCCTAAAGCGTTGGTAAATGGTTGGGCTGATTCGCTGACCGGTGCTCAACAGTTGGAAAAAACCAAACAGTCAGACTTCCGGTTAGTCACCTTAGGGACTGAGAAAGACGCCGTGAGCACTGCATCATCGGGGCTGAGCGGTGTGCTAGAGACTAATGTGAGTGGCGTGTTAATTGCCGATAATGGCCGTGCACAATCAACAGTAGAGGCGCTGAATGGAAACTACCGACAAACGAATCGTGCGCGCGCTGGATATTTTGCCGATGATGTCTTTACGACAGCGCAGCTGGTTCGCCAACATGCGGCAGATGATACCCAAATTTTTGGACGGGGCGAAAACCGTGCGGAGAAAGGGTTTGTTATTAAGGGAAGAGATACTTCATCTGATGTTGAATTTGCTTCATTGAACGGAGCCAATGCTGATCGTAGTGTTGCTCAAATTAATGTGCTATTGAGTGCAAAACCGGCAGAAACAGAAGCCCGTTTGCACGGTGACCTACAGCGGGTCAACGCGGAGGTTGCCTATCGAGAACCTGGAGTTGAAAATGCTTATCGCGTTACGTTGTCAGACGGCAATACGCTGGTATTTGACGGTAGCGTGCAGCGCAACTTGGCGGAAGGAGTGGGTCTGTTTGCGCCAACAGCAACCGACAATGTTGCGCCGGCATTTGGTTTTGGTAGCGCTAATGAAAGCCGCCTTTTAGCAGGCAACAAACCACAAGTGGTGAGCACCGATTTCGCTGATGGTGGCGAATCGGGTGCGCTTGCGCAGCTGCGAATTACCCCTGAAGCGATTAGTACAGCGAATGCTATTAAGCTCAAGGGAGACGCTGGCTTTTCAAGCTTGGGTTCGGCGCTGGATGTGATCAATCAATATCTTAATCTTAGTGATTCAGTGGCAGGTTATCGTGGGGGGCTGGCACACCCTGAAGCGTTATTTGGTGAAAAACCTGCATTTAAACGCGCTGTAACGCAAGCTGGTGTTGATCTGACTGACAACACCAATTTGAAGACACTGTCATCAGCGCTGATAGCCATTGCTGACTATGAAACCGCGCGTGAAGGGCTCAAAGGTCAGGCAGCGTTGAATGCACTGACAGACAATGTTCGAAAGGTCGCTGAGCCTGTTTTGGTTGAAGCGGCCGTACGAGGCGATCCGCAAAACAGCCGTCACTTGTCGGTGAGGCCCGGTGAAAGTGGTGCGAACGTGCGCTTCAGCCAAGTATTGGCTGATCATGTTGAGCTGCAGTTGAATCAATTGCTTGAAAAGCGCGGCGTGAAATCATCTAAACGGCAGGCGTTGATCGAGAGTTTTGACACCGCAAAACTGGCTGGGGATGTAGAAACGCGACTGGCACAGCAGCTTAGCCAACGAATAGGTCGATCAGGCAACAGTGACGCTAACGTTAGCGGGATTCATAGTGACTTGGTCGCCAATGATGCGAGTATCTATGCATTACATACATTTGCTGAGATTTTGGGTGACGAAAATCGTGGTATTGCATCACAGCAACCGACTGCTAAGACGTATGAAAATATCCTTACGGCTTACTTTGAAAACCTATCAGAACCCCGTGCAGATGCTCCGCGCGGGGTCAATCTCGCTCCGCGAGGCTTACCTAAATTGGTCGAAGATACGGTTGAGACTCTAGTTCAGGGGAATGGCGATCTAGCGAGTTTTGTTGATGGCGTACGCGCGTTTAAAGCGGCTCACCCGAGTTTGCTGCAAGGGAACAACGGGCAGTTTTTTGAGCAGGCTGAGCAACATCTGGATGTTGTTTTACAGTCAGATTCGCTGAATGGGGTATCGTATGACATTCCGGCGGGGCTCGACGCCGCCGCGAGTGAATCTGCAGGCCGTGACTTCGTGCAGCAGGCGGTAACGATTACTAGTGCCCAAATACCAGCGGCAGCTGATGATGATGCTGGCACCGCCATTCGATATGTCGATAGTAATGGCGATAGTTTTGCCGACTTTAGTACAGAAGCGCGAAAGGCGGCCGCGGCTGGCAATCCGGTTGACCCGAAAACCCCGAAGATTCCTTTCTTTGACGAAGCATCGATTCCAGATGGCTATAACCGTTATACCCTCAGAGGTAGCGGCGATGTTGTCTATGAGCCGGTTGATAGCAGTCGTCAGCGTTTTATCGTGAAGAAGGACCTGGCTGATAACATCAATGCTGTATTCCGTGATCCAACAGAAGTGACGCCTGAACAATTAGCGTACTCGATTCAGTATCAACAGGTCGCATTTGCGGACGCTGGCCCTGCGCAGCTAGGGGGGTATCTGGCAGATCGTCGCCGATCATTGGCTACTGCGTTAGAAACAAACCCTGATAATGCGAGCCTGCTGGCCCAACAGGCGCAGGTAAACAGCAAACTTAGTGAGTTACAGAAAGCCGTCGATGCCTCCGGTAGTAACTATGAAAAACGGATTTTTAGTGACCTTCTTGAGAATACGGTTGATCTGCGTAGCAATCGAACGAAGGTTGCCAAAGTCGATAATTGGCTGTCGTCAAAGGAACTATTTACTGACGATCAAACGATACGTACGTCCCTGCAGGATCGTTTTGAACAACTGGATTTGCCGATTCAGCGAGCGTCTAGAAGCCCGGACGATGTCCGCGAGTTAGCAGGAGATGTGAGTCGAAAACTGTCGCGTTATGATTCAGAACTGCATCGGATTGACCGCAACTTAACATCAAATGGTGCACAGGCTGATAGCGCCAATGTGGATCAAAAAGCCGCTGTTGAAGCGGCTCGACAACAGTTTGTTGATGTGCTCGTCGATGTGTTGGAAACACCAACGTCTAGGGGCGGCGGGCAGTTATCTCAGCGTTTAGCTGTCGCTGAGGTGGTTCAAAATCGTGCCGCTTCGCTCAAGCGTGACGATGTTAAAGTTAATGAGCTTCGTCAATCACTTCAGGACGTCACGACTCATCTAGCAGATGCTGCGATCAACGAATTGAAGGTGATTGCCGAGCAACCGGATGACATCGGACGAGCGGCACAGCTCGATAGCGCATTGTTCGATCAACGTATCGGCCCGGATGCGACAACGCCATACAAGGCGTTTTTATCAACGCTGATTGATGATCCGAAAACCATCAAACGTCTCACGGGCGGTATTTTGAAAGAGGCGTTATCGCATGTCGATAATCGCGGAGTGCCGGGTTCAGCAACGGAATACGAACGTGTTTTTAGTGAGTTAGCCGGGGGAGTAAACCGTGATCAATTTGGCCCAATTGCTGCCGACGTCCCTGCGAGTGTTTCGCGCGGACGCTCAGATGCTCGATCGATTGCAGTTAACGTATCCGCAGATGCCTATCCCGATGCGTTTGCAAAGGCCGTCAACAATGCCTTGGTGAGCTTTGCCGCAACCGGCGAAGATGCATCGCCATTTTTATCTGCGTTGTATACGTATCTGGATACCATTCCCGCAGGGCAGCCAACCAATGCAGGCACGAAAACGTCGGAGCCTCGAGTACTGACACGAGAGCAATTTGTTGATGCGTTGGTTGGTGACACTAGTGACAACCACAACACGTTCCATAATGTGCTGAGCCGGGAGTTAGCGGGCATCACCAAGGTTGATGGAAAACCACTGAACATCGACCCTCAGCTGCGTCAGCTATGGGCTGGGTTGGTGCCATCGGAACCTGCCGCTAATGGCGCTGCCGGGCAGTCATCAGAACAGGTAACTATCGATAGTGTCGAGAGTATTACTACAACGAAAGACGGTGCGGGGCATCGTCAAATCCGCTACAAAAACGCGGCTGGCGATACGCTGGATATACAGCCGTTTGATCCAGCGCAACCTGCTGCTGGTCGTCATGCACTGACATTTGCCTCCGGTCAAACGCTACTCGTTAGTAATGATGGAAAAACCGCGCCGATTTCGGTGACAGCTGATGCGATCGCCAGCATAAACTGGCTGAATCAACCTCAAGGGCTGGCAACGCCTGAAACAATTCAACAGTCGTTTGATTATGTCAGTGCCTTGGCCGATAACGGACAAATCAGCGCAGCCGATTTTGCATCGAAGGTCGCAGGGGCGTTGGCTGAACTTCAGGAGAGGGGGGAGCCCAGCAAGACAGAATTTACAGCGCTGGCTGAAAAAACCTTCGGTTATTTGCGTGAAACCACACACGCAAGCGATGTGGCGACAGCATTTTCTCAGGCGTTAACAGCGACGCTTGGTGATGACGCCCTACAGCCGGCAGTTGATCGTTTTGCACCGCAGCTCAGTGATGATTATCATCTGGCGTTACCTGCACTTGATGCTAATGGCCCGGCACTGCGTGCACAATACAATGAACTTGCCGATTCGCTGCATGAAAATCAACTTTCAGTCGATCAAGGTGTTGTTGATAGCAGCTTTTCGTCGTTGTTAACGCAGGCCAGTACGGCGCAGGATTCACCGCGCGCTGCGCTGGATACAGCAGGGCGCTTCATTCTCGATCATGCCGATACAGGCACAGATGTATCCGTACTGGTAAGGGGGGTTGCCGAATTTGTCAGCACACGCACTGATATTCCGCAGGCGGACGCCAGTTGGCTGGCCGTGATTGCGGATGCAAGGTCGGTTGATGGTAAGTCGCTGTCGATCGCAGACGATGCACGCCAATCACTGAAGCAACATTTGTCTAGTGTGAATGATCAAACCGTCGAAGTGGATCTGCCAGCATTGAATGACGCCACTAACACTGTTCCGAAGCTCATAGGCTCGCAAACTCCCGACGGTTTTCAGCGAATTATTACCACCGAGGGTAGCTTGGTGCTGCAGCCGAAAAACGCCGCTACCGTCGGCTATCGATATACTGATGCAGCAGCACAGGCGATTGGTGCATTTACCTCAGACGGCAAGAGTGTTTCTGCACAGGCGTTGTCTGAGGGCTTTGATTATTATGCGGGTCAAGTCGCGGCGGGCGCAGGTATCGATGCCGCAGGGTTTGCGGATGTCGTGGCGGATCGGCTATCCGAACTCGGTTCTCTTGCTAATCCACAGGCCGAAAAATTTAATGCACTGCTGGGAAAAACGCTGCAGTATCTTGATACGCATACCGAGGCACAGTCTGCGTTTGATCAGGCCATAGCCTCACAGTATTCACCCGAAGGTTTGTCGCAACGCACACAAGCATTAGCACCACAGCAACTCGCACACCTGCAAGATGTGTTGCCGGTACTTGACCCTACCCAAGGCGATAAACGCCAAGCATTCAATCAGTTTGCGAAAGAGGTGGGCATCGCAACGGTTGATGCGAGCTCTCCGGTAACCGCAGCCCGTTATCAAGACGTTACCACCAGCCTGTTAACTGGTGTTACGGATGAGGCTGCCAACGCCACAGCGACGGCGTTGGTCAATGCCGTGAGTGATCTCACTGCTGCGGGGGTTGATGCCAGTGCGCCTTTGAAGGCGCTGGATACACTCGCTAGTAATCATCCGACTGCGGCAATTCTTGAAACGACTGCGCTACTGGGTCAAACGACGGCGATTGAAGGCAAGCCATTGCAGGTCGCCGATCCGAGTTTGTTGACAGCATTGTCGGCAATTTCTGACCCGAATACACAGGCTAACACTCTCAAAGTTGTTAGCGATCTGACTCAAATAGCGGATGTTGGCGCACCGGCGCCGGTGGGTGAATCTGCACCGCCGGGATACCGTCGCCTGCAGCTGAGAGACGGCTCGCTGGTATTGCAACCGCAAGATGGGCAGTCTGCCAGTTATCAGTTTTCTGCTGATACCTTGCCAGTGATTGAAGCCATCAATAAACCCGCATCGAGCTTAACTCCGGAGTTGCGTTCGGCAGCCTTTGACTACTACGGTAGTTTGTCTGCAAACGGTAGCGGTAATCTTGCACCACAGGCGTTTGTTGATTTTGTTGCCCGCCAAACGGATTATCTGCTGTCTGCCGGCGACACCACGGCGTATCAATCATTCGTGCAGAAGACAGAAGTGTATTTGTCGGCACCTTCGGCCCATGAAGCAATCCAGGCAACCCAGTTAATTTCGCGGCTTGAGCGTGTTTATGCGAGTCACGATAATGCCACCGAATTTATCCAGCACTATGGCAATCAGCTGGTGCACGACGTCAATGTTGAAATCAATGGCCAGCTGCAACGTTTGACGGCATTGCAGGAAAAAGCCGTGGATAATATCGCCCTGATTGCCGGTGATGCAGATCTCCCCAAAGGGACGAGCACGGTGCTTGATTACTTCAGTGATCAAAGCCGTATCGACAGCCTGAAAGCATCGGGTAGTTTAACCGCTGAAAGCGAGCAGCAACTCAGTGCGCACCTGCAATTATTGAAGTCGTTATCAGCTTTACAGGAAGATGAAACGCTACAGGCTCAGGGGTGGGAGCAAGACCTAAACGGTTTTGGCTACAAACAACCTGCGTCGAGTGACTCGCGGGATTTGCAGAAGAGAACAGAAACTGATGGGCACCTGGATTTTGAAGCTATCGATGAAGAAACTGCCCGTAGTATAGGCAAGAGTATTGTTAGTAAGCGTCATCAGTTAGCGGATTTTGATGCCAAGGCACTTGGTGCAGTATTGAATCAAACGCAGCATCTAAGCGACGGCCAACGGGCTGACTTTGGCAGTGTTCTAAACACCTCTGTGAATGCCGAGATTCTGTCGGGTACGGATACATCAGTGAGCGTGCCTGCGCCATCAGCGCTAACCCCCGATCGTTTAGACGCCATATTGGACCAAACCCGTACCGCGCGGCAGAGCGATGGTGTATCGCAAGCGTTGGAGATTGCTCGAGGTAATGCTCTGGCTGATCGGTTTAGAGAAACTGTCGGTGATCTGCAAAAACAATATGGCCTAGGTTCAGAGCCCTCAGCGAGCGAATCGGGAGGTGACGTTAGTGGTACAACATCGGCACAGTTTGATGGGGCAGTACCTTTGTTGCAGACATTACAGGAGTCGCCTAGCGGCGGCTTTGATATCGACTTCGTTAGCGAAGACGGCGAGGTAAAGTCTGTTCATACCGAAGATACCGTATTTAAAGAAGTCAGTGACCTTATCGGCCAAGGCGTTGATGAAGCCGTTACGGCAGGCGAATCCAGTGCGTCGCCGGGCAACCGATTATTTCCAAATCGAGCCGGTGGCGTCTCAGAATCGGGGGGTATTGAACTGCCCGATGCAGAGAGCCTCAGCTCACTGAATACGGCGTTTGCGTTTCAGGCATTGTTCAATTTTTTCGAGCGTGGTGCGTTGTCTGGCGATACCAGCAGCAGTGCGTTGGCGACGGTACTGAAAGTGCATCAATTTGTTAACCTCGCGCGCGTGGGCTATGGCGTAACATTGGATACGGCGCATGGCATCAAGCTGTTGAAGCAACTGTATCAAACCTCTGGCGTGGCCTCCGACACAGTCGAAGCCGGCAAGAGTTTAACTGAAGCTATTGGTGAAACATTGGCCGGTGGTGCCGATGCTGTGTTTGGCGCATTAAGTGCAGGCTTGGACATTTACGAATTAACGCAGGCGCAAACAGCCCGTGAAAAGGCCATTATCGGTACCCAATTGGGGTTTGATGCCGGCTCATCGTTGATTGGTGCGGGGGCGATCGCCACTGGCATAACCGGCGCTGTTGCCAACTCGGTTGAGGCATCCGCAACGGCTGCCGTTGCTGCCGCGACAGGGGTAGAGGCGGCTGAAGCCGCAGCGACGGCTGCAACTGCTGTAGCGGTTGGCTCGGCGGCGGCAGCGTTAGGAACAGCCTTCAGCATCGGCGGTTCTCTGTTTGCTGGGTTGGGTATTGGCATCGTCGGGCTGGTTGATACTTTTACGAAAATCGCCAGCGATGTCGACAATGTTGGGCGTTATTTTTATAGCATTGGCCGCACTTATAAAACCGGTGGGTTTGTCTACGACAACAATACACGCGTCGCACGTGCTGTGGGTACAGGCGCTATCGATTCGATCAATCTCGACACCGGCGATATAACCTATGCGGACCAATTGATTGACGCCAGTGGCCCGAATACGTTTTACCCGGAAGATGACTACAAAGCCGCCCCGATTAATATTCCGAAGGCGTTAGGCCTAGGAAAAACCGGAACGGACTACGATTTGATCTTCTCCAAAACCGTAATTTTGCCGGTTGGGGTGCCTGCAGATCGCATCAGCTACGGCTACAACATCGACCCGGGGATTACGACCAACTACTACAAGCATGTGAAAACCGGCGTTATTCACGGCGGTTTTGATTACGGTATAACGGTGACGGGCCCTACACGAAAAGACTTTTTTGACGATCACACGAATCCGAGTGATCAGGCGCAGTTGGGGTTTGAAGTAGCACGGGAAATCGGTAAGGGCGGGCAGCCATTTCACTTCGATATTTACAACGGCTCAGAGTGGGCCATTCAGCATATCGATGTTAAGTACAAAGCCTCCCACGCGGTCAACGTAACGCTCGGTGCTAACGACCGCACGTTAGTTGTGCCAACCATACCGGCTGAATTTGTGAACAAGGTGTATTACAACCTCTACGGTAGAGGTGGCAACTATACGCTGGTGCTGGCAGATAACGCAGGCATTAACGCCTATCAAAAAGGTGATAAACCCGCAACGTGGGTGTTATCTGAGCAAAACCTGCATAATCAAAATGTTAGCGTGACCGATCATGGTATTCATATTGGTAGTAGTTACGTCGGTTTTCAGAACCCGAGGCAGCAAACCGTATTGATACCGTCTCAGTATGATGGTGATGTTTTCAAGGTGGATTTTGATAGCAAACACACCATCGCCTTTTATGTAAATGGTGAAGACTTTGATACTAAAAATCACAAGCCAACGGGTAAGGCTCGGCAGGGCTTGATCCAGCATCTCAAAAACTTAGACGCCAAACATCAACTGCATGCTTACACCAGAATTACCCACTATCACAACAGTGACGGTAAAATCCTCGATCTGGCGATTTACAATCGCACTAACGCTCATATTCTGGCACCGGTTGGGGCGATTGGTAAGGATCTGCTATTTCTAGATAATCAGGAACAAAACGTTATCCGTTTGAATGCAGAACTCACATCAACGCCCGAAACTTATGGCTTACCGAGGTTTAATGGCGACAGCCACTTAGACGGCATTGGTGGTGATAAGTTGTTGGTATTGCAGATGACGCACACTTTACCCGGTGGGCATAAAGCACACTTCGTATTCACCGAAGGCAAAAACGGTTTTGTATTGCAGCGTATTGATGGGGATAAGGCGCTACTCACCGATTTAGAAAAGGCCGGCGATAATGCGTTGTCGATTATCCGAGATGCATTTGCAGCACCGGTTCAAGTCGCTGGGTGGTTGACCGTTGCGAATGGCAAGGATCAAACGATTTCGATACGAAGTCGTGATGGGTTTCTTTTTGACCCCGAGCAAAATGGCGCGTCTCTGAGTGCGCTGGTTGCGCACAATACGGAACAGACACATTCATTAGATCCAGTTGCGCGTGGATTGCATGGGGTCGCCTATTTTGAAAACCACGACGTCACAACGATTGCTCAGGCAGAGCAATTGATTTCAACACAGAAGGCTTCCGCTGATTACGATGTTGATACTTTGCGATTCGAAGAATGGGGCAATAAAGCCAAAGGTACACTCGGTGATTTTCTGGGCAAAAATGCGAAGCTCAATCATGGTGATGCTAATCACTGGCATGATGATGTTATTCACCAGTTGGATGGCAATATCTATCTGAAGAAAGGCGACCATGCACTGAAGCTTTGGCACGATCAGGGTATACGGCTGCGCTTAGGCGGCCAGGATTTGTATCAGAATAACAATTGGGATAACTGGAAGTATCCACAAGACCTGACGTTTCACGCGGCTAAAGATGGCTATTACAAACTCAATATTCTCTATTACGAAAAACACGGCGGTGCCATTCTTGACCTTAAAGTTGATGGCAAGGATCTGAGTAAGGCCATGATTGATGGCCCAGCGGAGAATAAAGATGCCGATACCGATGCTCCTGCACATCTGTTAGCCCTAAATCACACCACCCAAACGCTAGCCACGACTGATAAATCCGGTAAGGTAACTACGGTCTTGTTAGGCAAAAAGGGTGATATTGCCCTATCTCAAAAAGTCGTTGAAACCCATGAAACGTCAAACGGATATCGGGTAACCACCGACGATGGTCTTACCTGGTTGGTTAATCAGGGCGGCCAAGGTAATTTGGTTGATGTGGGTAAAAAGTGGATCGATGCGCATAGCACGGATTGGCAGCAACGCTTGATCGCATTGTTGCATCAAGAGCAAGCGGCAAAACCGCTTGGCGGTTTGAATAAGTTTCACACGATTGAAGTTCATGGGTTAAACGTCGATACCAACCCGACAGAAACGCAACGCATTATTAAGTGGGATAGAACGAAGAAAAGGTTTCAAGCACTGGGTGTTGATCCGAGTATTATTCGAGGCTCGTTCGACTATGGACATTACGCATCGGAAGATCCGAAGTACTTTTTGAAATCGTTAAAGGCGTTTTATGACCCGAACAGTAAAACGTTGGTATTCGGCAACGCCCCTGGCCGCTCAGATCATCTTACTTTGATCGATAGCAGTAGCTTGCCCGGTCAAGCACTGCTCTACGATGAGCAAACGAAACAACTGATTAGCCAGGCAATTCCGACTGCCGATCAGATTGAAGCATCGTTCAAGGGGGTGTCGTTGGTGACCAATGGTAAGAGAGAAGATCAAACAAATTTCATTCAGCACGGTAAAGCGTTGTTTGAAGGCCATTCCGTGCAGCTTCTTCATTATGTCGATCACGCCTACCAGATTACCACCGGCGATGGCCGAGATTTTCGTTTGCTCAAAACTGGCCCAGAGTTGGTTGGTGTAACGGATACTTGGCTTAAGAACAATAACAACCAGTTGAATGACAATTACCCCACCAATGCGTTGGTTGCTGTGTATAACACAGAAGTAGACGGATTGAAGGCGACCTTGCATCAATCAGAAAGCGCGCGTGCTATTGCGGGTTGGATATTGCCCGGTAGCCAGCAAACGCTTTTTAAAACCAACGCGTTGCCCACTCAAACACATCTCAGCGTTTTGGGTTACAGCAGCAACTACAACGAAGTTTATGTAACATCCTTTAATAATAAAGACTTTACCCAAGACGTTTATCGGTTGGATCAAAAAGGCGATGCCGACAAGTTCGACAGCTACAGCATGGCGAAAATCGTGGGTGAAGGGAATGATAAAACCCTGCTTCTAAGCACTGCTGAAAGTGCTGAATCACTGCAAGTGCCGGCCATTGATGGCGTGAATAATTTAGTATTGGCAACGGAGGCCGGTAGCGAAACGTTCAATATCAATAACGATGCGCTCTCAAGTTACTCACATATCATTTTTGATAGTGGAGCGAACGCCGATTCAACGCCAGATACTATCAATTTTCAGGGTATCCTCAATGCTAACAATATGGTCGCAACATTGGATAGCGACAAATTGGTACTGATCGACAAGGCCAGCGGGCATACCATTGAGGTTGATCATGCGCTGGGTGACGACGGTAAATCTGCTGCAAGTCATTTAGTTTTGCATTCGTTGGGGCTGCCGGATCTCAATGTTGATACCTTGGTGAAACAACTTCAATCCAGCAAGGGAACGGATTCAGCCGGGCACCCGCAGCTTTCGCTTCGAAATGTGTATCTGAAAAACATTCAGGCGCCTAACCACGACTCAAGCCCATCGAGCCAAAAAACTGTTCGAGATGGTGATGAGGCAGGGGTTAGCTTGAATGTCGATCATCTGGTTCAGGCGATGGCCAGTATGTCATCAAGGGGCGATGTGAAGATTGATGATCAAGACCGCTTGCAGGATGATAATAATCTCGGAAAAATCATCGGAGATCCTAACCAGCATGGTTAGGCTTTGATGGTAGTGAAGTTTTTAGATGATCATAAATGTGGCGAGTCTCTTTATGCAATTCGTTAGTCATTCCTCTCGCTAACGGATTGCATATATTTCGGTGAATTTGTGTTTGGCTTTGGCTTATTGATACGCCATGCAATCTGTTAATTTTACGATTGCCATAACCGCGTCAGTTGCCCGTCAATATTCATTGTTGCCGCTAGTAGCAAATAACCCCCAACAACGATATCAAGCGCTGCGCAAAAATGCGGGTACCAATGCGGTACGACTGCGTCGGCGATCAACTGATAGTGATAAATATCGTATACACCATGAAGAACATACAGCACTCCTAAAGCGATCAATGTGAGGTTTCGTGATTTTGCCAAGAGAAGCGCAGGTGCCAGCAGATAGGGAATGCCCCAGAGAAACTCGGCAACGATAGCACCTTGGCTTAGGAATACCGCAAAGCCAATATAGATTGCTGGCAAGCTTACCAAGCTTAGAGTAAAGATTAATTTAGCTTTGGGGTTGGTGCGCGCCCAAAAAATCATCGACGTCCCCATTGCTAGGCCAACTAGAATTGAAATCATTGCAAATATCCTTTTTCTTTCAGCCTAACACCGGTGTCGATGTTTTTGACGTTACAGCCTATTCACAAAGAATGATTCCAGTCGATAGATTCGATGATCCCACGCTGGCTTAAACTGTTTAGGGCTCTACGGGGTCTTCTCAATACAAGCGAACGTTCCAAGCACACCATCAGGCGCGAAGGTAATATCAACGCGCGTGCTTCCTAGTTCGACGATCGTCCAGCCGTTGTCAAAGTGCTCAGTAATATCCGCCTCGGTTATAGCACGTGGTGCCGTAGGGCTTGGCAGAGCAACGGCAAGATTCAACAAGTAGACTCTGCCACCAGGTGCCAATACATGATGCAACATTTGGGTATATTGCTCTCTTGATGGATCGTCGAGGGTGTGGAAAAAACAACAGTCGAGAATGGTCCCGAACGTCATTCCTAATTCATCAAGGGCAAAGGCGTCGTGCACTTTGAACGCCAGATCCGGGAGGCAATCAGCATATTTCTCGGAAGCAATTTCAATGGCTTTCGGCGCGAAGTCGATGCCTAAAACACCACACCCTAGGTCGGCAACAAACTTGGACAAAACACCCGTTCCACAACCGATGTCCAATACCGGTGATTGCGGCGTGCGCTGTGTCAGGGCTTCGACAAAATAGTGCTGAGGTTTGCCGGTATCCCAAGACGGATGACCGTCGTATTCGTGTTGGAATCGTTCGAGCGTCATGCCTTCTTGATGGTTCATCCTAAACGTCCTTTGTTTTGTGGACTGCTGGCCTTACGCTGATTAGCTAAATTCAGGCGGTTTTGTCAGCGTCTTCTAGCGAGGCAGTATAGTGCAAGCTGAATCGACCGAGTACGCTAGACCTTCACCTGGTATTTTAAATCGTTAACATCATCCCCTGTCACTCCGCGGAACCCCCAGCAGTGTGGCGGTTGTTGTTTGATGGTGATTTCAACATCGATTGGTGAAAGCGCTAGGCGTTGTTCGAGCTCTTCAAACAGCGTGTAAATCAGTGCTTTGATGGTGTCTTTTTGGCGACCTTCCATCATGTTGATTTCGATAACGGTGTATTTGTCTGAGCGCCCGCCGGGGTAAAAGAAATCGTCGGCATGCATGGGCATAAACCGATGCGCGCGTTTGTCTTCTGGCATACCCAATACGGACATCATGCAGTGATGGATAGCATCGGATAGCTCTTTTTTTATAGGATTTAGATGTTGATCGATCCCGTATATCACAATCATTTTTGTATCGTCCTGTATTCAATTAGAACACTGTCTATGTGTTACTGACCGTTTTCGATCAGTGCGATGATTTTTTTGGCTTTTTCAAAATGATCGAGCTTGTGGGTCATAATCCACCATTCAGCAGCTTCCATTAATAGTTCTGGGTCATCGTTTTTATTTTTAAAAAAAGCGTAGAAAGACACGCCGACCGTATCCCCTTTTTTTGCAATTTTTTGGTGGCATACGTCAATCATTTTGTTGCGTAGACTTTGCCTCATGGGGTGCTCTCAAGAAAGGTAATATCGAAAATTTCCTCAGAACGTCAGAGACATCTCCTAGCGGAACATATCGTAGTTACGTCAGATAGATGGTTTAAGCGAGGACGCCTGAGCACGAGAAATATAGGGTTTTTTGAATATCGCATAAACGAAAGCCGTAAAACAGATCAGATTGATCAGTTATTCGAATAACTGTCTTTACGAGGGGCTACGTTGGCTCGCTGCGCTTTGCCAAGAAATACGTTGCCATGGTCAAACGCCCGATGGTCGTCGGGCGTCCGGTCGTGTCACTGACTGCTTGATGCGTTGTAGGGTTACGGGAGACGCGGATCAGTCAGGTATTTGTCGTAGGTCATACGTTGATAGACGACACTGGGGTCTTCAGCATCCATCCAAGTGGCACCTTCAATATGCGGATAGGGCATGTTTTTTAGCACCGGAATATAGCCATCAGTGATGTCGAAGTCGTGTTTACCCCATTCGCCGGTATAGCTTGACGAACGTTTGGCATCGACTTCTAGGATACCGGCGGATTCCCAATTGGTGTCGCTGTGGGTATCGGCAACACCGTCATTGTCCATATCGCGGGCAGAGTTGCCAACATGACGAACGATATCCGTATCGCCTCGGTCTTTGATAAATCGCCAAGTGTAATCTGTGGGTGAGTTGGTGAGAGGCGGTAATCGTAGACTGGCCGAGCCAAATCCACCAACCAATGTGGTGGTTGGGCGTGACGGATCGCTTTCATTCGGAATATCGAAACGCATCGCAGAAATAAACATCGCAACTTGGTTTGCGTATATCGATAGCTGGCCGCCTAATCCCTGATAACCGCCAACTCGCCCGTAGAATGCAATGTCTGGGTCGACTTCGATGCTGCCATTGGCGTAGCCTGAATGAAAAAATACAGGGGCCGCCGGTGTTGTCATGAACCCACCTGCGCGAATCAATCGGTTACCGCGATCACCAAGGTCGATAAACATATTGCTGTACACGCTTTTTACCGTACCCGACATAGAAAACGGCGACGCATTGATTGAAACGTTAGATCCGAAGCCAGAGTAATCCAACAAGCCTTCGACGAAGATATTCTCGTAGCTGTCTGAAACCGACGAACTTGTGATTAAACTGCCTGTCGCTTTAACATCGACAAGGCCGATGTTTTTCAAATGAATCGGATTAAAGCGATCTTTGCCTTTTAGGAATACCGCTCGCTCAGCTAGCCTCAGCCCCGTAATGATATGGCGATTACCATCCAATGTGCCTTTTAGATTATAACCTGGCCAAGGTGTTTGCTCCGTTGAACGAGCATCGATATCTCGATCTAACCGAACGTGTAAGTCAGACATATTTTGATTGCTTGCTGTTGATAGATTGATGAGATCAAAGCCGATATGCTCGCTAGTGAACTCGCCTTCAAGAAAACTAACTAGCTCAGCAAAATTGCTGATAGTAAGTGGCTCGGACGCATTGCCACGCTGAATATCGTAAAGACGCAACAATATATTTTGTGTTTCTGTGCCCAGCTCAAGTTGAATGCTGAAAAACAGCGGATCTGATTCGGCATCAAACGTGGTCTTTGCGTGAATTTCAACGATGCCATTGACCGGGTCAATAAACAGACTGAACAGATCACTGATAGCATCAGCGTCTGTGATTAATTGACCGTGGCTGGTTTGTACCTGTGTAATGCGGTTAGGGAAGCCGGTTGAACCGATGCGTAACACAGACGATTCATCGTTGATATCGGTATGCAGCGCTGTGACGATATTGTCGACGCTGCGATTCTCAGCAAGCACGGCAATATGATCGTAGCCTTCTGGATCTGGCCCGTCGCCGGTATAGGTGTTGCTAGCCGGTACTTCGATGATGACCTCTTGTTTTGTGGTGCTTGTGTTATTCCGGCCGCTGAGCACGTACGTTGCAGATGATACAGGGGCGCTTGGCTGGCCGATGACTGCACAGCTGCCATCTTGAATAACAATATTTAGCCCCATCGGTAATGTCGGCTCAGATTCACAACGATCTACTGTGCCACCGGTATTCGTCAGTGCCAGTGCTACAGCACTACCTTGCTGCCAGCTAAAAAAGTTACTGCCGAGAGCGACAAAAGCCGGTGCTTGTGGTGGTTGAGGCTCAACTGTGATCGACATCAGCAGTTCGTCTGTGCCAACAGTATTGGTTGCACTGATTTGGTAATCCTGTGATGCGCTCTCAAGCAGTGCTGTACCGTGCACAACGCAGCTGTCGCCGACAATTTTGGTCGACAAGCCGGCAGGCAATACAGGTGTACTTGAACATGCCGAAACGGCGCCGCCTTCGTTAAGCATATCGAGCAATAGCGTATCGCCGACAGTCAACGTGGTTGATAGGTCGGTTTGTGTCATCTGTGGTGATGTGAGTGCAGGTGCCTCAATCTGTAAACGGATATCGACCGTGCTGTTGCCGCTCGCATTGACTGCTGCCAAACGGTAGTTTTGTGACGCACTCACTTGCGATACTGCACCACTGATGCCACAGCCACCGCGCGTTTCATAGATCACCAGCCCTTCAGGCAATGCAGGTGTTGCATTGCAGGTGCTGGCTGCACCACCGCTATTTTGTAATTGCAGATTAAAGCTACGATGTGTGGTTAACAAAAGATTGGTTTCTACCGGGGCAACCAGCTGCGGAACCGCAATGGCGTCTCCACCGCTGATACTGATGGTTAAGTCGGTTGAAGAACTGCCGGCACTGTTAGTTGCAGTAATGCGATACGCAGACGGTGGTAACGCTGTGTTTGCTGCGCCGGCAACGACGCAGGCCTCTGGCGATGTTACCAATAGCAAGCCTGTCGGAAGTGCAGGGACTGTGTTGCATTGCGCAACCACACCGCCTTGATTCGAGATATGGATTTGCAGGCTTTGGTGCACTGTGCCGTTTAATGTTTGCGGTTGGTCACCCAAATCAGGCGCGAGGAGTGGCTGGCTATCCGTGACGGTAATCTGGATATTAACCGAAGCGGATCCCGTGCTATTGCTAGCGGTAATCTGGTAAGACGTTGGCGGTATCTCCGTTAATGTTGCGCCGGCAACGATACAATTGTTTTCAGCACTAATGAGATGTAAGCCGTCTGGTAATGATGGTGCTGCTGTGCATTCGCTGATTGCGCCTCCAGTATTGTTCAATGTCAGCGAAAAAGCTTCATCGGTGTCGAGAGAAAACGCAGTTTGTTCCGCTGTCAAAGTGGGCGCTGATACAGGCGTGATATTCACTATGAGGTTAACCTCACTTGTGCCTGAAGCGTTAGTTCCGGATATCTTATAGGAGGCCTGTTGAGCAGCAACCCGCGCTTTGCCATGGATGACGCAGCTGCCGTTGGTGGCGCTCAGCTGTAAACCTGCTGGTAGCTCTGGGCTGCTATTACACTGAAAGACTCTGCCGCCGTTGTTGTCTATCGCATGGAAGACAGCATCTCCTACTTGGGGCGTTAGAAGCGCATTTGACGATGTAAAATTTGGCAGCGCAATTGCCGGCTCATTCACCGTCAGCGAAAAACCGATAGTGCTAGCGCCACTGCTGTTGTTTGCTGAAAGCTGGTACTCGGTTTCGGCATTTGGCATGGCGCTAGCGCCGATAACGCCGCAGGTTCCCTGATGTTTATAAATCGCAAACCCATCTGGCAATGTTGGTTGGATGCTACATTCGTTTGCCGGCCCGCCTGTGTTGTCCAATTGAATCGCAAGAACATCATGGGTGCTTGTCGTAAAACGATTTTGTGTAGGGTTCACGAGCATGGGTGATGCAAGAGTATCACCACCGATGATGGTGATTGCGAGGGTGTGTGAAACCGCCCCGGCCGCGTTTTCTGCTGTGATGGTAAAGTCGGTACTGGCTAAGGTCGTGTTTGCAGCACCGCTGATCACACAACCATTGGCTGAAGTGATTAACACGAGCCCTTCAGGTAACGCTGGCGACACGTGGCAGGCGCTGATGGCTCCGCTGGTGTTTGGCAAACGAAACAAATAGCTTTGCCCTGCATTCGCGGTTGAGGATGTGGCTAGTCCGTTTTCAAAGGCGGGTGCCTGCAAGGGCGCTTCGTCGGTAATATCTAACTCAAATTCAACCGAAGATGCGCCAGCGCTATTGCGCGCAGTCACAGTGAACGTCGTTGGCGACATTTCTGCTAAGGTTGCTCCTGCGATGGTACAGCTGCCCCCTGATGGCAGTAAGTGGAGCCCAGTCGGTAGCGCTGGCGTAACAGAGCATTGGCTCGCCATGCCGCCCTTGTTATTCATAAGCATTGAAAACGCTTGTTCGGTATCCAAGCTTTGGTCAGCGTTGTTCACGGCCAGTGATGGTGCCGCGAGTGGTTTTTCATCGGCACCGGTATTTTGATTGGTGTTGTTGTCGGTTCCACAACCGGCCGCCAGCAGTACGCTGGTTACCAGTAGATAGCGGCTGTGTTTTTTTATTGTCATGCGCTCTCCCCCGAGATAAATCATATAAACACTGTCGATAGTGATATGTGCCACATAGTGATAGCGATAGATTTCGGTGAGGCAAAGTTCTAATAACTATAATATGTGACGGAGTTCAACGGTTGGGTATGCGAGGTGATAGGGCGGTAAACGACTTTTACCCTGGCTATGACAGGTGCAGGTTAGATGCGTTGGACAGCATCAAATCGATGTGATCATGATTCTGGCGTCGTGGGGGATTTATAGGCCGGGTGATACCTTGTAATTTCGGCCTATATCGGGGCGTCACCGATTAAAGATGGGCGATCTAGGCTACATATTCGCGCCGCCTTCCATAGCTAAGGTGAAGCACACCATCAGTACAAACACGGCTGTAATACCCAATACAATTTTTATCTTTTTCCGTCGTTCGGCTTTAAGCAGATCGTCAATCTTCTTGTTTGTGTCGTTCATTGTACTACCTTTACGTCGGCCGCTGAGCCACATGGATTACCGGCTTTGCGGTTTTTTCAATAGTAATTAGTTGGGGCATCACTGAAGCAGTACAGTAAATCGATATCCCAACTGCCACGGGTTTAGCGAAAAGACGGTTCATTTAAAATCAAGAATCCATGCACTAACGATTCAAATTGTTCTTTGCACTCGATCATTGCCCAGTGGCCGCAGTTCGGGAAAACATGAAGTTCACAATTGGGAATAAGCCGCATCGGAATCAAGGCGATATCCATTGGGCTCACACGATCATCTCGCCCCCAAGTGATTAATGTTGGCGCAACAATCGACGGCAAGTGTTCGATCGTTTTTGTTGCGTGTGCTCCTTGTCGAAACTCAGTAATGCGTTGAATCGATTCTCGCGAGTACAACTCACGTGTTGTTGCTAGCGTTTTAGGTTCTGTCGCTTGTTCGAAGCGTGAATCAATCAGTGCATCCGTCACGAGGCTTTGATCATAAACCATCGAGCGTAACCACACTTCGACGCGCTCTCGGGTTGGGTCTTCGGTAAATGCGGTGAGTAGGTTTAATCCTTCACCGGGGAACGCCGAAAACAGGTTCAGGCCAATGCCGCCAATGGTGACAAAGCTGGTAACGCGTTGAGGGTGCTGTGCTGCTATATGAGACCCGACGATTCCGCCAAGAGAATTGCCAATGATGTGTGCTTTATCAATATTGAGTTTGTCTAACAAACCGACAACGACGTTCACACAGCCGGTAACTGGGTCTCCGTCGATCGGGTCGCTTTTTCCATATCCGGGTAGATCTATCACCAAACATCGAAAGTGTTTGGCAAAAAATGCCAGGTTACCTTGATAGTTTGCCCATCCAGTGACCCCCGGCCCTGAACCATGGATCAATAATAAAGTCGGCCCCGTACCCGCCTCGTGGTAGTGCACGGTGCCGTGGTCAAGTTCGACAAATTGGCGGGTGTTGTCTTCGGTGAATTCCATCTTTAAGTATCGACCTTATCCAGATTACTGTGCTGACCCAGATTATGTGTTGGGCTCAATAAACGTTCAATGTTGCTCTTTACCAGGGATTGGCAAATTGTGCATCGTTAAAAACACAGTTTATCCCAATAGCCTCTTTGCATCAGTATCAAATCATCAACAACACGAAAGAACCCGCAACCACTTAGGTCAAGCGAATCTCGCCATTCCAAAATGGCCCACTCGCCATCTTCGACAATATTCTCAACGATGCAAACCATATCGGCCGTCGCAAACTCAGTGGCAAACATTGTCACAATGGAGTTCTTACCGATCACAGGGTTGTTGGCAACTTGGTGATGTGCATATAGCTCGCTGAGTTTGTCGGTGTCTCGCGCGTTAAAGGCGTCGACACATCGTCGAACTAAGGCTTTTGGGGGCATGGTGATTTTGTGGTCGGTTGAGTGATTGTAATTTAGATGCAAGCACAATGGGTGCTTTGACAAGGTAAAACCATGCTGTTTGCTAATGGCACAGCGCATACATGTGCGCTGTATAGGAAGTGCAGAGATCGATAGAGCTAGCGTTATTTGAAGATAAACAGTTTTTCTATTTGCTGAGTCACCAAAGTATCGTGATATGGTTTTGTTGTTAGTGACAACGATCTAATCGATAAATATCACATCCTTTAATTTATCCGCAAAAAATTCAATCCAGACTTTGGCCTTTCGTGTCAGGCCCCGGTGACTCGGATAAAGCACAAAATAGTTGATCGGTGGGCTATGCCAATCGGGAAGTACAGCGATAAGTTCGCCCGATTGGACTAGATCTTCAACTAGGTAGCTAGGGAAATTAGCGATACCACCGCCGCCAGCAACGATGGCTCGCAGTGACGTGAAATCGTTAATACTCATGCAAGGAGAAATTTCTACCGTCATGGTTTCTGTCTGGGCGTTATTTTTTTTCTGTGCCCTCGCATGTTCTAACGTCCATTCATGCATGCGACTGGCATCAGACATCACCAGTGTTTTATGGCGAGCAAGGTCGAGTAGCGTATTGGGCATCCCGTTCTGTTCGACATAGCTAGGTGCTGCATATAACCCGGCTTTTGCGTAGCCCAAGCGTTTGCTCACCAGCGTTGAGTCATTGAGTTGGCCAACCCGAACGACTAGATCAAAGCCTTCTGCAATCAGGTCGACTCGGCGGTTATTCAAATCAATATCAAGATCAACGTCCGGATATGCCTGCATAAATTCCCCCGTGTACGGCGCAATCAAATATTGGCCAATGGCGACGGATGTACTGATACGCAGGCGGCCACGCGGCATATCGGCTAATTGATTGACAGATTCCAATGCGCTGTCTGCTTCTTCAGCAATACGCTGGCAATGTCGTAGATAGCGTTGACCAGCTTCGGTGACGTGGACTGACCGTGTGTTGCGTTCGAGCAGCCGCACCCCTAGGGCGTCTTCCAGCTGTGCCATGCGGCGGCTGACTTTCGATTTGGGCATATTTAATGCGCGGGCAGCAGGCGAAATACCTTGTAAATCTGCGACCTTGGCAAAGATCAGCATGTCGTTTAGGTCAATCATTGCATTCCTGCTCTTGGGCTTTGGTTCTTGAAATACGTTGAGTGCATTTTATCATCGTTCATAATTTGGAACAGTATTTTGCTATTTTGCCGTCTATTCAATTTTTATGGAACGATTAATATGAGCACCAACAACGTACAAGCCGCCTCATGGCAAACATGTAGCTGACAACTAACGAGGAAATAACATCATGAAAGCAATCACCCGTGTAAATCATATTGGTATCCGTGTAAGTGACTTTGAAACCTCCCGTGACTTTTACGCCAAGCTAGGCTTTGAATACCTAACTGGCCCTACAGGCCCTGAGCCGGTCGCCATTGTTGAACATCCTAGTGGCATTAATATCAATTTCATCCTTAATGCTAATCAGCCTGAAACGAGCAATATCCTGATGGATGTTGCGGAAAAGCACACCGGTTATACCCACGTTGCCTTGGAAATCACCGATGCTGCTTCTGTTATCGAAGAGCTGCAAAAACATGGCATTGAGCTAACGGGTGACATGATGCATCCGACGGGTCGATCTATTTTTATTCGAGACCCGGATCGTAACGTTGTAGAGTTTTGTGAATACAAAGGTTTGGATAGTTTACAGAACTGATAATTGGCTTAGCTATGGAATTGTTACCCGGTTGAATGCTGGGTACCGAGCATCTTCTTCGAAGATCTGTTTAAAAAAATGAAAGGACAAATCATGAAAGTACTCGCCTTCGCAGCAAGCAGCAGTAAACAATCCATCAACAAACAGTTAGTGATACACGCCAGCCAACTTATCAACGATGCAGACGTTGAAATACTCGATATCAACGATTTTGAAATAGCATGGATCGAGAAGCTCAGTTGGATGGACCTCTGGCAGAAGCCAAAGCATTCTACGATAAAATCGGCGAGGCGGATGCCTTGTTGATTTCGTATGCCGAGCACAATGCCTCTTACACGGCTGCTTATAAAAACTTGTTTGATTGGACGTCGCGCATCGATATGAACGTGTTTCAGGGCAAACCCATGGTGATGCTTGCAACCTCGCCGGGGCCGGGCGGTGCTCGCAATGTTTTGGCAACGGCAACGACCTCGGCACCGTATTTCGGTGGTGAGGTGAAAGCCGAACTTTCTATTCCTCGTTTCTATGACGTATTCGACACTGAAAAGAACGTGTTTAAAGACCCTGATACTGCTGCACAGTTACAACAAGCCATCGACACATTGAACGCGGAGCGCTAGGTGTTTCAATGACAAATCCTCTGCTCGAACAACCCATTAAGCGTTCGTTAATCATGATGGCGGCGCCGGCAGCCTTTGGCATGTTGATGACATTTTTATTCCAATGATTCGATAGCTACTTTATTGGGCAGTTGGGCAGTGTTGAACTCGATGGCGAAAATCACAGGGAATAAAACCTGCTCAAGCGATTTGGCGAGATTATGCAGATGACATCCGATCGTTTTCCAGAAACTTCGGCACAAAGTAAACATTTGTTTGCCTCGGGCGGGCATGCTTCTGTCGCGCAACGATGTGTCTGAATAAATAGGCAAAGGCGTCTAGCACCCACAACCCCCGCCACCGCATCCGCCGCCAGCACATCCGCCACCGGCGGAATCTAGGTTTGTGATATGCCCCGCACAATAGTAGTTAGGAACATCGGCGTAAGCAGGCATTTCACAGTTGGGTACGTAGTAGTAGCCTTCGGGAATATTCAGGGCTTTGTCCAACGAATACAATAGCGGAATTTTAATGCCCAGTTTCGGATTGATGTCTTCAATCTTGCAGGCGGCGAGCCAGCTTCTACGCACACCTTCTTGAGCTCTTTTGGGGTTTTTCATCGCTTGCGAGGGCGTGTGATGAAGAAATTGCCCAAACGCATTCTGACAAAATTGCTGGTACTGGTGAGTATCAAGAATAAATCCGTGCCATGCTTCGTCTACCACTTTTGATGGCATAGTACACCAGCGTAATCGGTTCTCAGCACAGACTAAAAAGAACTCTCGTAATCCTGATTCTACGTGATCCAGCTCTTGTTCTGTGAGAGAGGGGTATGCCGAGGCGACTTCGTTTCGTACCGTTTCGGGAAACTGATATGCGAGGATGAATTCGACATTCATCCGATTTTTGTTGAATAGTCGTTCAACGATATTAAACACAACATGTTCCTTTTGTTTGTGTTGAATATGCTTATCGATCTGACGAAAATCGTTTAGAGGTGAGATAGTGCGTTAGATCTGAATTGTGCATGAAGTTACGAGCTCTCAGAGCTAACTTTACTATGCCTGTTTGATATTCTGCAACCTGTGATAGAAGTCTACCGTTGTTTATCTGACTGTTTTTCTATCCATGTGACTATCTCGGATAGTGCTTTTTGGTGCGCCTTACCCGGGCCGAACGAACCAAAAAATCCGTGTTGTTCACCGCGGTACATTGAATCTTGAACATCTACTTGGCTATTCAATAGCTTTTCCGCATAGGCGTTACCCTCATCCCGCAGTGGATCAAGTTCAGCGGTTATTACCAACGCGGGCGGCAAGTCGGTGTGGTTGCTCAGAGTTAACGGTGTCGCCAAGTCGTGCTTTGGTAACTTGCTAGGAAGGTATTGATCCCAAAACCATATCATCTGATTTCGCGTAAGCCCCTGGCCGGTAGCGTTTTCGGAGTATGAGGCGGTTTCAGCAGAATAGTGATCCGTTACCGGATAAATCAGTATCTGGCCTTTAATGGTTTCAGGGAATTGATCTCTAGCTTGTAGGGCGGTCACAGCGGCTAAATTGCCGCCAGCACTGTCGCCGGCCACAAAAATACGCGTTGGGTCGCCGCCCAGTTTTTGCCCGTATGCCATTACCCATTCAAGGCCTGCAAGGCTATCATCGGCCGCGGTAGGGCAGGTGTATTCGGGGGCCAAACGGTAGTCGATCGATACTACTAAACATCCGGATTTCTCACATATGTCCCTACAAACCGGGTCGTAGGCATCAATGTCACCGACAACAAAACCGCCACCATGATAGTACACGATGATGGGGCGCGGAGCTGGCGCGGTGGGGGTGTAGACAAACGCTCGAATACAGCCGTTATTCACAGCAATCGTTTCTTCGGTTCTTTTGGCGCTAACAAGCCCTTCGCTGTGTTTAGTAGGGCGCTTTCCCCACCAACAGATCCTCATAATCAGTCGGATAACGAAACGCATCATTTTTGCTTTGAAGAGGTTCATCTACGAGTTTTCCATAAAGTGTTCGAAGTGACACTTTCTACCGCTATCAGTATGGATCATTGATACGATAGAAAATGTCAGATCGACGGTCTGTTGATTTTGGTTTCTATCCGCACACTTCTTTCAGTTTTACGTGGATTTCCATTTCAAGGTATCCATCAACTCTAGGGTCATTTAAATAACGTTCAAGCATTGGAAAGTCATCCGGCTCAAAGCCACTATCGGGTAGCCAATCGGAATAAATGCTCAGTTGTGCATCGATGGTTTCTTCCGGGCTTCCTTTATAATAAAGAACGGCATATTTACCCTTGGGAATTTCAGAAACCTCGAATGGCGCGTTCACTGGTAAATCGTTGCCAATTGCGATGGAGGTGGTGTAGCGGCATTTATCGATCGGCGTGACCGTTGGATTATCAAAAGCAAACGCAAAGCGTTCTTGCTGTGATGAATCGATGCCATTGTTCTCGGCCCAAGCGATGAGTTTATCCCAGGCGGCGAAAATGGCTGTTGGTTCATAGCCGCTTTGTGATGCCATTGTGCAAACGCGCTGGCTGTCTCTTTCTTTTACAGTCATGTTCATCTGTGTACTCTCTAATTCAGGTGTGTTCATCACGTTATTTGTGATGCGATTAGGGTACAAATCAGGTGGATTGAAGGCTTTTCCATACTTGCTGGATACGTTTCCAATCTTGCTATTTTTTATTTTGTTGGGATTTCTGATCTCTGACGGTGTAAAGCCAAAGTGAATTTTGACGGCTTTAGAAAAGTTCGCGCTAGACGAATAACCATTGCGATGGGCGACCTCTGTAATAGATAGAACGGTTTTAAATATGAGCTGGTTCACAGCACATTCAAGCCTGCGACGAGCGACATAATCGTTGACTGTTTCATCCATAATGCCGGTAAAAATGCGATGGAAATGAAACACCGAAAAATGGCTAGTTTCTGCCAAATCGGCAAGCAATATCTTATTGGGTAAGGTAGCTTCGATATGCTGTAAGACTCGATCTATGCGAGCCTTGTATGTTTTATTCATGAAAATTCCAACAGAAAGATCGAAAACCTACCAATGCGAGGGCGTAGGTATAAGCAAATTTGGTAATCCTTGCGCAATGGTTTTCGTTCAGACAAGCGATGTAGGGTGCTTTGTGATACGTCGCTTTTATCGATAGATAATTGGAGGTGGCATTTCCTCAAACACTAATAAATGCAACTAATCTTTTATCCACGATAGATATCTTTTGTCGGTATCTTTTACATCCAAAAACAACCAAACCATGCGGTCAACAAACCAGGCTTTAAACACCATTACCCACAGATTTCCCAGCAGTAAAATCCAAATATTCAAGCTATACAACCCGTAAACGAATATCGGGAACCCAACGCCTGATAAAGCCTGCAGCAGTATCGCGGGCGTCACATGGTGAGCAGGTATTGGTGCGCCTTTACGGTTTAGATAGATGCGTTCACCGAAGGTCCCCATGGATGCCCAATTGTTCGTTGTCTTTGGCGCACTAAACAGTCGGGGGTTTATCCAGATCCACGCAAACGTTAGCCCGATAAATATCAGCGAATAGTATCCCACCCATTCCCGAGACCAAAAAGCCAGCGACATCAACGGCATGATGGAAAAGCGTGTATACACACTCCATGGGTTGGCGTGTCGCGCCCAACTTTTGTCATCCATTGCCATCACTTTTTCGGTAAGTTTTGTAATGTCCATACTTTCTCCATGGATGATTGTGTTCGCGGACGTATTATTCGACGGCTCGAGATCGGGTATTACCAAAGCGCTGTTACATTCGACGATACGCGATATCGCTGTTTCAATCGAGCAATTGGCAGGCTTAATAGGTATGCTTATAAAACTAACAATAAAGATTTATGAGTGCAGATTCTTTAATGCCTAGCTTCATGCATGAGCATCCACCAAACGGAGGATTTTTTCTTGCCGGCTGTTTGAAATAATTCCCTGTTACCTCGATATTTCAGGAAGGAATGTTTGTGAACACTGCAATTAAGTCTCTCGCTGTTTTGACCCCGATCGCACTTGCCGGTTGTTTTGATCTAACACTCAACACGTGCGTAAATACTGAAGCGCCCTGCGTGAGTACCGATCAACCGGCGCAGCCATCGACACAAAAGCTGATCTTTGTATCTTCAGCAGAAACTAACGGTAGTTTTGGTGGTTTGGTTGCTGCGGATGCAATATGCCAAACTCTAGCGGATACTAGCCTTGCGGGCACACCGTACGAAGGTCAGTACATTGCCTGGTTATCAGATAGTACAACCGATGCCAAAGACAGAACCACCCAATCAACGGCAGCCTACGTTAATTTCATGGGAACGGTTATCGCCCCTGACTTTAACGCTTTGATTACAACCTTTGCGAATAGCCCCGTCGATTTTGATGAAACCGGAAGCGCAGTCGTCGCCAACCTCGCATGGACGGGAACGTTGGGAGATGGTACTAAAAGCCCACTGACATGTAGTGATTGGACTTCCGCATTGCCCGGTGATACTGGGCACGCTGGTGCACCAGAATTCCCAGCGTACTTCTGGACAAGCAACGCCAATAACCCGTGCAATTTTTCTATTCGTTTGTATTGCGTGCAGCAGTAAACTGATCGCGAAAGTGCGGCCTGAGAAGGCTGGCCGCATTTATCGTTATGGACTGCTTTCCCATCAGTTACCTTGAGTCATTTTGAGCCTGTGTGTCAGCCTGCGTTTGCATCGTCTTCAGCCGCTCTGGGTTGTTAGCATTGCTGATACCGTGTTCCAAATAGCGCGCCGCTTGCGCGTGTGCACCATGCTTCTGAAGCTGTTCATAGAGTTTTACATAGCCGTGTGTGAATGACGGCTTAATGGCTACCGCTGTTTTTAAATGTTCGATAGCGGCTTGGTCTTTTTGTTGTTCGATAGCGATCAAAGCAAGATAGTAATGAGGGCGGTGGTTATTGGGACGAAGCAAAATAGCTTGGTTGAGTAGCTTTTCTGCATGGGTGAATTGTTTAGTCGTGACTTGAAGAATACCCAAGTTCATTAAGATTTCGATATTATTTGGCTGTTGTTTTAACGCTCGTGTAAACGAATTTTCTGCAGCCACGTAGTTTTTATCTGCCGTCTGTATAACCCCCTGCCAGTTTAGTAGTGTTGCGTTATCGCCATGGTAGGTGAGCATAGGCTTGATCAGTGAGTTGGCTTGCTCGAAAGCCTGTACTTTGATGTACGCTTTAAGTAGATCGAAATACACCGGGTGTGAGACATCAAGTCGTTTTTTAAGTAGCAGCTGTTCGAGTTGATCAACAAACTGTTGCAGTGGCAATGCACGTATCAACGGCAGTATTTGATAGATTTCGGCATCCTCGCCCGGATACATCACCGATATGCCCTCAATGACGGGGTCACTTTTGGTTAATGGAGCCAAACGCTGAGTCTCTGGCAAAGCGTGCTTTTGGATGCGGTGATCTGTCATTATGACATCCACAACATCTTGTGTGCGTTGTCTCGGCATATGGCAGGTTGCACAGTGTTTTTGGCCTGCCTGTTGTTGGTGAATTGTGTTGTTGTCGATGGATGCATGGCATCCCTTACACACATTATTGAAGTGCTCAGGGTTGTTTTTCAGTGTGATTTTTTTATGCGGGTTGTGACAACTGATGCAAGTCAGGGCTGATTGGCTTTCGGTATAACATCGGCTGAGAGTCATCCGGTATGCATGGTGGTTGATTTCGAAGCGTTCGTTTGGTGTCTGCCCCGCTTTTTGAATATCGATATGATGTAAGTAGTCGTTCAGGTTTTCTCCGGGGCGAAAAGAGTAATCAGCTCGTTTCAGATCTCGGGTGCCGACGAGAGATACACTGGGTAGCATATGGCATTGAAAGCACACCGAATCACGCTGTTTTGGGGGTAACTTAGCGGGGTTTACGATCGCAGCTTTTACCGACTCCAAGTCATGTTCGCCGTTCAGTACCCTGCGAATATGTTTAGCCCCCGGTCCATGACAGCGCTGGCAGCCAGTTCCTTGAGGTAGGTCGCTAGGAAATACATGTGGTTGTTCGTGACTATCGCTTTGGGCAGGCGCATTCGGGTAGGCGTTATGGCAAAACATGCATTGGCGTTTAACTTGCCGCTGAACGCCATCATGCTGAGCATTTTCGAACCCTGGACTCATGGCCCATTTTTTATCCTGGCTATACCAACCAATCGGTAATTGAAATAACTCGCCAGATGGTGTTTGAATCAAATAGCTTCGTGTTGTATTTCCCGAGCCCAATATCCAATCCACATTCACTGAATACTCGTTGATTTTGTTGTGCTGTTGATCATGTTGAAAGCGCGAGAAAATGAGTGTGTCGCCTTCTTTTTTCATCTGATAGAAACGTTGCGAGGCAGCATGGAAAAACGGTTTAGCCTCGAAATCTTCGATGATTTTGGCTTGGTTTGGTCGCTTGAACGATTGCGACATCCCTACCTGTTGGTAGCTGTCGTAGAGGGCTTCGTGGCAGGTTGAGCACGCACGGTCGTCGATATAGCCGGGTGCCGCGCCTTCGCTTACATTAAAACCGAGAACCTGATCATCTAAAATGGTTGTGTCGGCATTGAGTGCGGCGGCACTGAAGATGAATGCCAACGATAAGAGCAGTGTGTGTAGAGCAGGAGGGGAGGGCATATCCGTATAACGATATCGTAGTGGCAAGAAATACAACTATACCAGACGCCGTATGTATGCCCAGCGCATGGAGTATAGCACCGGGTGGATTAGGCAACCCGGCTCCCATAGAGTGATGATATCGACATATTAAAACCGAGTGTGTATTTTTTCAGGGTTATCGTACGAAAGTTACTAACCGTTATTCTGGGTTTCTATCTGCAACTCAGCGGTCAGGGCATAGTTGCTATACCGAGGTCATTGTTGCATTAGTGCCACTGATGCCCTGACACAAGGTCGCACCGTTGATTCGAGAAATTTACCGCGAATAGTAATCATCAAACTGCGATGAAAGATGTTTTAGCTGACTTGCACCATCGAAGTATTTGGGGTTGTCGGCTTGCGAACGATATCATTGAGGTTGTCGCTCGTGTTACTCAACGTCTTTGATTGACTGAATGGCATCTCTGTACGTTATAAACGCGATTTTAGAAGAACAACACTGGCCAACGACGGATGCGTGCTTTCTAACAACTTCGGTTAATGCGCTAAGGCTCAGGGTTTCTTGGGATTGAAGAGGTGTGTTGCCGTTGTCATAGGCGTTATTGAGATTAAACAAACATCCCTCAGAATCAATCAACACATCACCTTCTGCAAAAGATAGTAAATGACTATCTGCGTCCTGATCCCATTCCGCTTGAGAGTGCATGAATGACAGCTCGTCATCCCCTTCATACTTAATCACTGCCGGCCATGTAATCATCGTCAACTCCAATATCTCACGCTTCGTGCCATGGCAATCATGGTATAAGCGCGTTCATCGATCAAACCAATGTGCTGGTTGGTATCTAGGGTATGCCAAGCCCAATACCATCATACCTATTTCTTGCGATACGATGCCGGGGTTCGATCGAAAAAGCGTTTGAAGGCTTTCTTGAACGAGCTATCAGAGCTATATCCCACTTGTTCGGCAATCTCATATAACGATGCTTGCCCGTGTTCGATTTGTGACTTGGCTAACTGCATTCGGCACGACAATAGATATTTCATCGGGGTCGTGCCAACTAAATGATGAAATCGGTTCGCGAACATCGAGCGCGACATACCCGATTCATTTGCCAGCGTTTCAATGGTCCACGGTTGGTCGGGCTGATTGTGCATTACCGCAAGCGCTTTAGATATGTGTTTGTCATTCAATGCGGCTAAGAAGTTTTCATCGTCGTGGTGCAATTGAATGTAGGCGCGTATTACCTGTATAAACAACACCTCGGTGACGCGATCCATCAAGATACTCTTGCCGGGTTTATTGCTAGTGGCTTCTGCAACCACCAGTTTCAAGGCAGTATCCAGCCAGCTGAACTGTTGTCGGTCATTTTGATTTAAGTGAATAATATCGGGCAACGCGTTGAAAAAGGGCTGCTGCGTATCCTGTTTGAATTTGAAATAGCCGCAGATGATTTTGAAGTTCTCATGCTGACCTTCAAAGGGGTTTTCGTTTGCAATAATGCGTTCAACGATAGGGGTTCCGGGTTGGCAAAAGCTATCGGGTTGATCCGAAATCTGATGCCGTGAACCATGCGGCAATATCAGAATATCACCGCCAACAAGCGGTACAGGCTCCGCGAGATGATCCATTCGTAACCAACACTGACCGCGCTCGATAATGTGAAACGAGGCCTTCTCACCTTGCTCGATATCCAGCCCCCAGGGCGCACAAAAACAGGAGCCAAAGTAGATGCTACCGCGTAGGTGCATGGTTCTTAATATGTCGCTGAGTACATCCATAAATCCACCAAAAAATACGATGAGACACAATATGAGGACTATTGAGCACTGAAAATACTAAAAATTCACGAATAATAGTACTCAACGGCTTAAGCCACTGTTCAACTGGAGTGTTATTGTGAAAATATCGATAAAAAAAGTAGTGTTCGCTATCGGGCTTGCAACCGGTGTTGTATCAACCAGCCATGCGGATTTGCCAGACCCAGGTATGGTTATCAGCAAGGGGAATACCGCGGTGGTGATTACGGATCCGCAGAATGATTTCTTGAGCCCCAAGGGTGTCACGTGGGGCGTGGTCGGCAAAAGTGTTGTTGCCAATAATACCGTTGAAAATCTGGATAGCTTATTCAAAACGGCCAAGGCCGTTGATATGCCGGTGTTTGTTTCTCCACACTATTACTACCCGCACGATCACGAGTGGCAACACGAAGGTGCGTTAGAAGTACTTATGCACAATATTAAGATGTTTGATCGTGAAGATGCATTGTCGCTCAAGGGTTTTGATGGTTCAGGTGCTGATTGGTTAGAGCAGTACAAACCGTATATCAACGACGGAAAAACCGTGGTGACCAGCCCTCACAAAATGTATGGCCCTGACTCTAATGATTTGGTGTTGCAGCTGCGTAAACGTGGAATCGATAAGGTGATTCTGGCGGGGATGTCATCCAATCTATGCACTGAGTCGCACTTACGTGAATTGGTTGAGCAAGGTTTTGAAGTACAGGTGGTATCTGATGCAACAGCGGGTGCTATTCTGCCTGAGATGGATGCGTATCAGGCTTCGCTAATTAACTTCCGAATGATTGCACATGCAGTACGCAACACGGAGCAAACCGTTAAACAGATGAAAGCCCACTAAGAGGTTGTTGATCATCCCTTATCGGCATGTATTTTGGCGGGTAGGGGAGGTGTAAAGTAAACGTCGGCCGTGTATAGGCATATACGCGGCCAAGCCCTACCAACCATCACTCGCCTCGGCTGGCTCGCTTCTCAGCACTTTTAGCGATTTTGGCGTCAATCCTCTCAGCTTTGTCGGCTCTTTTTTGCTTTTTACGCGCATTTTTAGCCGCTAAGATCTCGATTGCCTCAGGCTTCGTTAAGTTGGGGTGCTTTGCTAGTAACTCTTCGACCTTGTCGTCAATCTTGGTCATGTCTGAACCTCACAGTATGTAAGCGCGCATATTACAGGTATTTGACTATCTCAGGAATCGATAGCTGTAATTCTTGGTATTGTATTGATTATAAACCGGCAATTTGTACAACGTTGGGTTTTGACGTAGGTGATGGGAGGCTTTTCGCATCAACCCATTCAGATCGAGCCCCCGCCCTGACCTTCAACTTGTGTGTATCTAGCGAAGTGGAATATTTCGTATATAGTCCATTGCATTGACTAAGTTTGCGTGTCGCTATAAAGTCCATAGTCGAGACTAAATAAGCAGTATTCATACGAGATTTAATCATGGCTAAAACCTTGTACCCCTATAAAACCGTTGGATTGGACTATTTCGAACGCGCGCCGTTTTCGGTAACTGTCAAACAATCGATGCAATGCAGCATGCCCGCCTTGGTTGAAAGCTTAGCCGGTGATGAATCTTGGTTGACCTGGGCCAAAGGGCTTCGCGCGATTACCTGGCATAACAAAACACCGGATATGATCGGCTCGACACGCCGTGTAGAAATGGTCGGTAACGACATCGTCGAAGAGACCTTCTTTCATTGGGACCCAACCGGGCGCATTGCATTTTACGTCACCGAAGGCAGCCTAAAGCCGGTTAATGTCTTCGCCGAAAACTACGTGTTTAAACAAGTGGATGCTCAAACCATCGAACTTGAATGGACGGTAGCGATTGAAGCGTCCGGTATTGCGGGTTTTATGATGAAGATGTTTAAACCCGTGATGAAAATGATGTTTCAAGGCTGGCTTAAAAACCTGAAAAAGCAGATGGAAAACGCCTAAATCGCGTTTAGCAAAGATGGCTTCCAATAGAGATGGCTAACGGTATTACAGCGCCGTCTGGCTTATAAGGTCGTAGCTTTGTCGAGCGTGTTTGTGCGCAGATCTTCATACCATTCTTGAATCGCCAGAACTACCTCGTGCGCGCGAATCTTGCCCTGCTGATCTTTAAATTTGTGGTCAACACCTTCGAATGAAACGTATTTGAAGTTGCTGTTTGCTTGGCGGTTTACAGAGCTTTCTACCTGGTTCTTGGGTTTGCTCAGCACGCGGGCTTGATCAGCAGCTAGGGCTGGGGAGACGTTTTGATCCAATGCCGCTTGTATGAGCAGTGTCGGTGCTTTAACGCTCGACAAAATGTCAGTTTGATCGATGGTTAGCATGTGCTTCCACCACTGGTATCCATGGCCACTCATTTGAATCGGTATCGATTCTGAATGAATGATCTTGTCGGCGAATGCCCTAAACCCCTGCTCGGCTTCATCAAATGCTTGTGGTGGAAGCTCAAGCTGCATGTTGTAGAGAACATCATCAATGAAAAAACGCCCGCCAGCGTTGAGAGAAATAAGCGCAGTTACATTCGTATTGTTCGCAGCGACCATCGCGGCGACTAACGCTCCTTCGCTGCCACCAAGAACGACGATGTCATCGTAGTCATTTCTTGAATTAACGCGGGCAATGACTTGCAGGTAGTCGTTGGCTCTTTGTTGTGGGGAATCATGCGTAATGTATGATTCCGGGCAGTCCGCACTGTCGCCAGATGCATTCCAACGAACGGCTTGTGTAATTCCGTATTTTTCGACGGTTAACACATCGGAATTTGGAATAGCCTTTGAAAACTGATGATTGATCATTTCGTTGTGCGCGACGCTGTTGCAGTCTGAACCTTGCAACAATACGAGTAACGTTTTACTGGAATTTTTTTTCAGGTAATAGGTAATCGGCGAACCGTCTTCTCGATGGATCTTGATATTTGGATTTGCAAGGGTCGTATTTGCAGCGAGCACTAATGCCGATATTATCGCAGCTGCCGTTAAAAATTGTGTCATTTTTATCATTGCTGCGTCGCTAGTCTCACGAATGGTTGGCCGACATATTTTTCTATGCTTCACTAAGCTGAGTATCCTCGATTCTGGCACGCTTCAGAATTTCTGTTTCAAACCCGTCGATACTTTTTTGATTCTTTTTTACCCAGTATTTTTCAATCCCGGATTTACCTTGTTTTTCAGACCACTTGGCCAAGTCGTCACGATCGCCAACATAATTGAAGTAAGGAACCGCCATGCCACACGAGGCTTGAACCATATTGATATCTAAAATAAAAATTTGACGTGAAGCCACACTCGCTGGAAACAGTCCAGCGTATTCAGGCCATGCGCTGTCTTGTTCATGTAGAACCGTGGCAGTGCCATATGCGCGCAGTATCAGTGGTTTGCCATCAAAAGCACAAAACATAAGGGTCATTCTCGGGTTTTTCAGAACGTGAGCGGCAGATTCGTTGCCGCTACCGGTAAGATTCAGCCAGGCGATTTTCTTCGCGGTTATCACTCGCAGAGAATCGCCACCTTTTGGTGACAGATTGACATGGCCTGTGTCTACAGCAGTGCCGACAAAATAAATGTTTTGTTCCTCGATAAAGTCGATGTGACGTTTACCCAATTCTGAAAATTTTTGTCCCATTGCATAATCCTTGTCTTCTGCGTTAGATCATACAGCGCGAACTATTGTCGGCTGTAATGTTTGCATAATAACCATGTTTGTTAGGAGTACGCACGCAACAGCTGACTTATTGGCAATGCGCACACATACAGGCCAATACCAAATGCGCAATGCGCCATGACACTTCTTTGGCGGGTTTGATTAGGATTGGGTGTTTTGGTGCCTGCGACGCCTAAGCCGAATGCCGGTTGCATAATAAAAAACGGAAAACCCACGGTAGCTAAGCCCAGCAGAAGCGCTGGCATGATAGTTGGTTGGTTAAGCCATGTGTCGGGCGCTAAAATCACAAGGGTAAACGCGAATATTACCCCTGTCAGGTAATGAGCAATCCATCCAGCCGCGCGCTCTCCGGATTTTGGAAGTGATGCAAAAATGCTTGTATGTTTGAAAGTTCCCGAGGGCATATGGAGGATCCAACGGCCAACAAAACCATAGTTGAGCGACGGGATGTTGAATGCTCGTCGCAAAAAAAGTGCCCAAAGATCCATTATCAGAGTTGCACCCAACCCAAGAATAATGGTGCTGGCGATATATAGTGTGTTATTGGTCATCGGTAGCCTCGACGAGAAAGTGATGTTGAAAGGTGATGGCAGACAGGCTCATAAACGGTGTGTCGCCTATTGCTGCTCAAGCTGGATTCATCCGTGCGATGTATAGTCAGACGGCATTCATTGGCAGACTTTTTCGCTTTCTAACCCGTACTTCAGGGTATCTTTCGTCTCCTTCCATGTGCCGTACCGGGTATGGTATTACTTCAAGTCGACTTTAGGTCAAGGGATAAGTTGTGTGAATTAAGCGTGTTGAGAAAGACTAGGCTCGCTTTGGTTTTGGTGGTCAGAATTGCCTTATACGTGTCAGTGTTTGAGCGCTCGCTAAGTTATTCTATCGGGTTTGAAAAAGCGCGTTAGCGTGCCGGCGAATCCGGTTTAAAGACAGGTGGGTTAAACTCACTTGGGTGGTTGAGGGCGACAGAAGAAAACATGAAAACGAGCAGGTCGGTTTCATGTTCAATCAAAAGCCGAGCAGTAAGAGATGAATGAGACGGAAGTCCTAGAAGCAGGCTCCGTCAGTAGCGCCTAATCCTTCCAATCAGATTCACAATAAACCGCATGTGCTTTGGGTTCGTCTCGAAGCTGAATCGCAATACCGTTTTGGGCGTTTTTGAATTCCGTTAAACGTGTTTCATCGATTGCTTTCCACAAGCTGGGGCTACGTTGTTTGAAACGCGTTAAGGTGTCGATGGCGTTTGCCGTTTGTTGATTTTCAAAATAGGCCCGTGCTAAAAAGCTTGCCTGTAAGCGAGTCGTTACAGCATCGTCTGCCATATTGATGGCCGCAGCATAGTCTTTGCGTTCTAGGTGAATTCGCATGATTGAATAGCTGCTGTAGCCGAAGAGGGTGTCAACGATTCAGTCGCAAATATTGAAAAGCTATTCAATACTAACGGATTTAATCTGCCGGTAACTATTGATCAAAAAGGCGATTTAAGCAGTCGCTATGGCATCGTTGGAACACCGCATCATGTATTGATTGATAAAAAAGGTCGCATCGTCTATCGCACGTTTTTGGCCTCCGATGAACTGGATGCAACCATTGAGCAATGGTCACAAGAATGATCGTGAAACACCCTGAAATTGGCCGGGTGAGTGATCGGCGACTCAATCATTCAGTGTGAAAATCTCAATCAACATTCCTATGGATTAACCCAAAGGTACCCATCATGATGACAAGGTTCCATCAAATTTTTGCGATAGCCATTCTCATTTTCGGCATATGTAATCCCGCTCACACAGACGATGCTGTAAACGTATCACCTTCGCCATTAACCACACTCGCCACGTTTGATGGCCAACCTATCCGCATACCGAATAACACGTTAACGCATCTGATTTTCCAGAGTATTTGGGATAGCTACGAAGGTTTAGGTGAAGAGGCCCGTGTGGCGGATTTGCCTGATGCATTCAAGGCGGCTAGTCAGCAGGTGTGGGTGCAGCTGGGCATTAACGTTACCGACGAGCAACTTGCGGCTTATCAGCGGAGTTTTCCGCAGATGAATCCGCTAATGTTGGATCGCGGGTTTCAGCTGATGCGGTCGTTAGGTGGCTGGGACATGCCTTGGCATGTGATCTTGAATGATGATGTTGTATTGTTTTCCGGCACGGGAGCGTCTTTATCGGCGTTGGCTAATGAGTATCTCTCATCCCCTCTGGCACTCACGAACTGGGTAAAAACGCTTAACCAACCGGTGCTTCAGACTGAAGTTAACGATTCTAAAACACCCCCGGTTGTGTTTAGTAACCCCGCCGCAACACCGCGTATACCGGCTTCTCACTACACCAAACCCAAATCGGGTGATAAAGCACCGGCATTGACGGCAAAAACAATGACGGGAAATACCATTAATTTACGTCAACGTTCTCGCCAAAAGCCCTTGAGTATCGTATTTATTGACGCGCTTTGTCCGATGCCGCACTTTCCTAATTGTGAAAAAAAACTGGAACAGTTGAATCAGGCAGTTGCTAACAGTACCGACAGAGAATGGATCGGCATCGTCAGCTCGTACTATATCGACGAAAGTATTGCGCGACAATTCAAGCAGGAATTTAGATTCAAGCTACCGTTGATTTTTGATCAGGGTAACCGAATCTATCAAACATTTGGCGTGCATGCCTCGCCCTATCAAATCGATATTGATCGGAGCGGTTTCATTCAACAACGCGGCGATGTGATTCATTGATCATCATTAACTGCTGAGGTGAAACGTCTGCTCATTATCGCTGAACACATACGAGAGAGAACGTCATGTTTGTACGCACTTTAAATATCGCTTTGATAGCGGCTGTACTTGCCAGTTGTTCATCCGACAACGGTACTGATCAGTTGCCAACGCCCGTGCAAGCGCCCCCCGCGGAATTTGAGACGATGCGTGTTGAGTCTAATGGCTCCATCGAAGGTGTTTGGCTATTGGCCAGCTCGGGAAATGAAGAGCGGCTTGAGGTATACGCCACACTCAATTCCAATGTCGACATTGTGAAGACCGGCTTTCGCACGGTTTTGGTTACCCTGAATGATAGTGGTGATAGGGTTACTGTTCAGCGTTGCAAAGATGATGGCATATTCGAACAAACCGGTGAAAAGGAATATACCGACATTGAAGAGACCGCGGGCGAGGAGAGCCGCATTAGCCGTTATACGTTTTCGGCGGACGGTAGCGTTCGCTATCACTATTCGATATCTGAAATACACGTCAGCGAAGGGCAGAGCGATAGCTTTAAGTTCGTTTCATTACTTGAGGGTAGTGGGTATAAAATCTCAAATTCAACCACATTTGATGATGTGCGGTTTAACCATTCGTTGACGATCAATCAATTAACCAACACTAATGGCGAACAAGTTTATCAAAACACTGAATTTGGAATTTCATGTATTGAACATTCCAAAAGCCATTTAACTATCAATGAAACAACCAGTGGCAGTGCTGCCTTATACGATAAACGCTACGGCGAAAGTGTTGAGGAAGAATTAGTCGTACGCGCGAAAAATGATGATGTTGGGGAATTGGCCTTCAACTACAGTGAGATTTTCTTTGATATATCCACTGTGTCGGGCGATGAAGCACCCATTCATGCGAAAGTACGGACTCAAAGAGGTGCTTTTTCTCCAGGCGATAACCCGGATATACGATATAACAACCATTTTACGCAAGAAGATGCGCTAACTAGCAGCCGATTCGGAGATCACCAGTTCGAATCAAATATTCAGTCGAGTGAGGGAGAGGCTGAAATCGACGTAGATGTTGATATTGGTTACTGAGCTAATCAAGGTAGTTAGCGCTGTATGATCATGGTGTGATTGTTTTATAGACGATATCAACACTAGAGAGCCATTGACCGAAGCGCCCGGCAGTTAGTGACGACGGTTTTTTGCAATAAATACGTGACTGGCAAGATTACTGCTACTTAAACCTCCGTATACTACCATCTTCAATTCTCTCGAACGTTGTATTGCAATGGTCAAAAACATCTAGGGACATGACGCACACTAAGCCAGTGTATCAGCTATCGGTTTTGCGGCTAACCCTTGAATGGCGTGATAGGGTGATGGCCTTTGCTGTAACCTCATATCGCGGGGATATTCTAGGTGTTAGAGGGAATTTATACCTGTTGCCAGTCTCTTCGTATTATCGAATACATGTGCATATCAAAGAGCTTGCCTTTCGAGAAGGCGGCCTCTCTATTGGTTCCTTCATAGACAAAACCGATTTTTTTAGCGACGTTTTCTGATGCAGTATTCTCGGTCGACACGCGAACCTCGACGCGGTTTATCTGTTGTGACTCAAATAAAAAATCAGTAAACAAACGTAAGGCTTCGCTGGCGAAGCCCTTGCCGCAGTTCTGTGGCTCGAATATGTGATATCCCACTTCCATCGCATCAAAGTAGGGTACTGACTTAAAGGCCCATACGGAACCGAGAATGTGGCCTGAATGATCAGTGATCAAAAAACGTGAGGATGCCTCTGATATAAAGCCATCTTCGTTGTATTGGCGGTGTAGTTCTGCGTTAGAAACCATGATTGTCGGCAAAAACTCGCCACGGCCCTCAATATCATTGAGGTGCCTCGCGAGTTCGTCGAGATCAGCCTCCCGGATGGCGCGAATGTGAATGTTGTTTCCTTTGAGCATGAAACTCCTGAAGCTGTTCTGTAGCTGTATTGTAAAGAGGATATTTGATACAAAGGTATTTCGAAATAGATTAACCCTGATGGGCTGCAATGACTACAGGGAGCCTCTAAAAACGACGCCAGCGCAAGCAAGATAGTTTTTAGAGGTTCCCTACAGCCTGTTATGTACGTTGTTTTTGGAAGTACGGGCTTGATCATCCTCGTGAAGCATCAAGGTTTTTGTCTTCTGGGAAGTAATGTGTGATCGCCGTTTTAGTGATTCTGTCGATTGTCCAATACTTGTCGAATCTTGATTTTGCTTTTAGTTTCTCACTTTCTAAGTCGAAGTCTTCCATCAGGCGAGATAACTGTTTAACAAACGAATCTAAGTTGTCAGGTTCCCATAAAAAACTCTGATCTCCGCAGAGCTCTTTAAATGAAGGTATATTGGTAACGACAGGAACAGCCGAACAAGACATCGCGTCGAGCACTGCCAAGCCCGAGCCTTCCGAGTGACTACCTTGTACGAAAATGTCTGCAGCAAGATAGTAATTCTTTACCCGGTTAAACGGAACAGTGCCAATAATTTCCACGTGTTTAGATAGAATATCTGAGGACGAAATGAGAGCTTTTACATCGTCAATGAGATCTGCTTTTTGCCCGTATAGCATTATCATTCTTCCCGCGGAAAAAACACTGAAGAACCTCTCCATGCCTTTCAAAACTAATAGGGGGTCTTTATTACTATTGAGTTGCCCTGTCCAAAGTACTAATGGAGATGCTGAAAGCGATGTAATATTGTTATCGTCGATACACTCGACGGATTCGACTAACGCACCACATTCCATAATGCTCTTAATCTTTTTTTGATCAATAATTCCCTTTCTTATCCATGGCTTTGCAACCTCGGAATTCGTAAAGAATACAGTGTCTATGCGACTGATCGATAGCCTGCAAAGTAGATTGTAAAGTACATTTCTAGGACGCTCTGCATGAGTCTGTACAATGATACGTATGCTTTTGGGTAGCATCAGTGAAAGAATAAATAAGTTTATCGGCAAAATTAGGCTGTTGTAGTGAATGCAAACGTTACAACCTTCCTTTTTCAGGCGTTTAGCTTCGTTTACAATTTTCAAGTTGAACCTAGGGAAAACATGATAGAAACGTGGGTTCGATGTGCCAAGAGACTTATGCAGTTGATATTCAACGCCGTTGGCAGATCCGTTACTATCGTAATTTGCACGATGAAGAACCTTCACGCGGGTCTTATTCTTTGAAACGCCTTCTGCCCAGTCTTTCAATAACGGATATTTTTCTCGCAAACTGTGGGTATCTGCAACAGCATCCATTTTATGGAAGGACGGAATCAATAAAAATTGCCTATCGGAGTTCATTGAGTTGGGCCAGAGTTGCTATACGTTTTACCGGGTGTCTATTTTTGGTGCAACAGGGTGGTGCTGCGGATAAATATTTAACCAATGACGTGTTGGGGTCAAGGTGGTTGTCCCATTTGCAGGACTACCATTTCCGTTCCGGTAATCGTTAAGGTACAGTCAATGATAAGCTCTTAGACGAGCAACACAACGCTTCTAGCTCGTTGATCACTAATCATTCAAGCAGACTTTAATATCGTACAAGGAGGTGTCTATCTTGCCGTGCTTCACGTGATGCAGCTGGTCACTGCAATCAGCATTGATCTTTTGCTGTGTTTCTTTAAACAACAGATTTCGATTTAAATGCCAATCCGCGAAGTGGGTTACTTCGATCTCAACGAGGTATTGGTACATCGTGCCATTTTTTGTGGCCAGATAGGCATCACGATTGACCACACCATCCAAATTGGTAACACGTACGGTATCGCCCGAATAGTAATTCAGTGCACCAGATTGCATTGCAGCAATATGCGACTGATCAGGTGTTTTTGCTAGCACTGCCAAAGCAGGATCTCGGTACCCCTTAGGGCCAAAAAAATTCAAGGCTGGCATTTGTTCTGGCTTACTGAAAAACAGATGTATGTTTGCTCCTGCAGCTAAAACGCAGAAACCGATAATGGCAAACTTGATGTGTTTTGATGCAATGTGCGTTAACACGACTGCAAGCAACATAATAAGCAGAACATAAACCCAATAAAAGTAGCGCTCAAAAAACCAGTATGCCGGCAAATAAAACGTATAGAACAACACGAGTGGTATGGCGCTAGCTAACACAATCGCCAATGCAGCGGGTGGTCGCGCACGTCGAACGGCAAATAGGCAATATCCGATGAACACTAAAATAACAAGTCGTTGAGCCAAGCCAGCACTCATTCCCAGTGATTGAATAGCAAAGACATCGGTTAGCTTATAAAGTGAAAACACCGGAGCAAGGTTCTTGTGAGGTGTTACCTCAAGAATTTGTCTCACGGCTTTCCCGCTTTCTGGCACGATACTACCAAACTCGAGATACAGGTATATCCACCACGGTAGTATTGCTACCAGTGCGGTTAAAACCACGACGGATGTCCAACGTATTCCTACCAGTGCTAATAAGCCAAAGCCGATTAACAGAATCAACAATGCTGTATCGATGCGCGATACAAGCGCGAGGCTGCACGCTACACCTAACAGGCATGCGTGTAGGGCAGAGGGTTTCGACACAACTAAATAGAACAATAAACTCACCGCCAAGCAAAAAAATCCGGCAAGAGAGGTTTCAAGACCGTTTAAATCATTGATTAAAATGGCTGGTGAAATAGCGAATAGAAACATACCGAAACGCGCGGTAGAAGTGCTGATAGCTTTAGTTAGAAAAACCCCAAGCAGAATGGTGCTTAAACTACCGATCACCGCAGAGAGATAAATGCTGGCTTTTACAGCAGTATCTAGGTCATCGAAGAAATGAAAGATCGGTAACTGGCATAGTGTTATTAGAGGCTGAAACCCACTGGTTATAGCCTCTCCGTTAGTTGAAGGTAGCTGGTTGAAGAAGATGTTCTGGGTGATAGCCAACGTATAGTAAGTGTCGTCGGGCAAAAATAACCGATCGAGATACGCAATATCTTGTGATGCCAATACTAACCGTATGGATAATGCTAGTAAGAAAAAAGGCAGATAAATTCGCACCATGACCTAACAACGTAACATCGAAAAATGATCGCGAATGTTATCACAAAATGCGAGTGAGGAATTAAAACTCAACAAACAGGAGTACTGTGTGGTTCTGGAGAACTTTAAGCTTCCGGCTTGGTTGTTCATGTCTAGGCAGGTATAGAAATCAACTAGGGCTGTTATCGATATAGCGCATTGGTTATTTTTAGGTTCAACAATACGGGCAGAGAGCGATCAACAGTCATTGAGGAGATGTTCGACGATTGGCAAGATATCGTAAAAACTCGACTCCGTATCTCTTGTTTGAGGAAGGAGTACTGTTAAGATATGCAAGTCGTCTTTAGCGTTGAGTGGTTTTAGTTCATCTCCAAAAAGACGAAGCGTCAAGAATCTAATGCATTGGCGGATTTGATAATAGGAACGGGAGAGATTTGAAGATTTACCTCGCGATTTAAGTTCTTGTTTCGCTCTTTGGAAAGCTATAAAACCAACTTTTTTTCGTTTTTAACGACGTACTTTATAGCCCCGCGAACATCGAAAGAGCTCGAAGGCAACGCTTCTGATTGCAAGCCATTGAGATACTCATGAATATGACTCTCCAATATGTCGATAGCGATTGCATGATCACTATGGTCAAACTGAGATATGAGGGCAATACACCTTTCGTTAACGACAGGTGTAAAAACTTCATCCACCCAAGTACCCGGGAATTGGCCAATGAACTTTTTACTGGCCTTGATATGCTGGCGATTAAATTTTAGTTGTTCGGCTTTTGTGTACGGGCAAAACTTTCGTTGCTTAGGTAATTGAGACAGAATATTTTCTTGCAATATTCGTCCTGAATCTCTTAGTGATATTCGCTGACAAGTTAACTCTTTTTCACCTAAGAGAGTTAGCATTGTATTGTTGAATGCCATACGAATCGCAACGCCCTCAGCCCCAAGACTTTTATTCATAACCTCGTCAACGTTCGCTAAGTCTAGCGTTGGCAATCCAAACGTGTTTTTCAGTATAGAAGTAACGTTTTTCGCGCTTTCAGCGTCGGTAACGCATTTACTGAAAGCTTCAACGTTTAAGTCGATATCTGTACCAAGAAATCCGGCAAATTTTCGGTCCAGAGAAAAGTTTTTCAGCGCAGGCATTGAACTTCGATAGTCAAATTTCCGAACGCCTTTGATGGCCTGAGATACCTTCGATACCGTATAGCTGTTTACCTCTCGTAGTACCGCAAGATAAGTTCTATCGCAATATATGCCCGATAGAAATTGGTCGAATTCAAATAGTTTTTCCTGATGAGGAGTCATCTTTGATAGCGCCTCTTCGGAGAGAATTCCATAGAGATGATCGGCATCGATCTCAAAATCTGATTTAGGATGGTTTAGAAACCATGGGGTATGATTTGTATCGGTACTTCCTTGAGCCCTTTTTGCTCTCATATGAGATTGAAAATACGGTCGAATTGATGGTTTTAGTTTTGGCGTTAAATACGTGACTGACTGCTTTCCCAAGACCTGAGAATTTTTGTTGAATAGATTTTGGAGTGTGGATGAACCCGTCTTCGGGAGACCTACATGAATCAGTAGCTTGGGCATCGGTATTCCTTTTGTGATAGTCGGTTTGCGAATCCATTCGGTAGCAATTAAAGCTAGCCCTAAAGAGCATATATAAAGCGGGCAATCAGTTGTTTACCTGGTTGATGACGGCCTAAGTCGGTTTTTTCCCGCTCTCAAGCATATCTAGGAACTTCGTGAATCGACGTTGTCTGGTTTCAGGTTTCTTGGCACTGATTAATCCATACGCTATCACATAACGATTTGATTTAGTGAGAGAGTTATAAAACTGTTTTGCGTGTGGCTTACTCTCCAGCGCAGCTGCAAAATCTGCCGGTACTTCCATCTCGCTAGACGTATAGGCGTTTTCCCACCGGCCGTCTGTTTTGGCAGCACGAACATGAACTAGCCCAGGCTCCATCATTCGTCTTTCAGTTATCAATCGCTCGACATGCTCTCGGTTTCTTTTAGACCAGCTACTTTGCGGTTTTCTTGGTGTGATCCGTTGGAGGTAAGCGTGATCATCCATGGATTTTTTGATGCCGTCGATCCAGCCCCAACACAGTATTTCAATCACAACATCGTTCCAAGTCACACTTGGAATCCCAGTGTGTTTCTTGAATATTTTTACCCAAAGCTCACTTTCAGTGGCGTGGTTATGTTTTAGCCACTGGTCGAGATCTGTCGACGATGCGAACGTCATAATTCTATTTGGATTGGGCTCAGGCATTCCAACGAGGTTCTCTCTAGTACTACGATAACTTTCAGAATATATGTTGGAGGCAGATATCTAAGCTGATCATCGATCATGGCTCAACTATTTAGCGAGCTCCTCGAATTTTATGTGATCAATAAAGTCGTCAATCTTTTCATCAGGGTTGTATACATCACTTGAGGGCGATGTTTGAATAAAATCGTATGGGCTGTTTTGACTAACTTCAGATGAGTCAGAGAAAACTACTTTGTGGTCAATGTTAAACACCATTGCACTGCCGTTACGCAGAAATATGTAAGCTTTCGCATCACAACTATGGTCAAAATTTGAATCTAGCGGCCGAAAAAATATTTCGCAGGTTTTTGCCACTGCAGCCTTTTGCCCACTGATGGGGATAAATGTAATTTGACCCGCAATGTCGCCTACATGTTCGCTGTATATTCTCGATTTACTTTCATTTAATGGCAGTGTTATTGAATAATTCTTGCCAGTAACGACATCATGGTAGGGGATTCTATAGATGGTAAAACTCTCCCCCTGTATATCAACAACGTCACCAGGGTTCTTAGCGACATAATCATAACTTGCCTGAATGTCTGCTTCGCCAGGTACCCGATTGGCTAGGTATGAAAAGTTCTCATTTACTTGAGCAGACTTTGTTGCAGTTCCTGCAGTAAATTCGTGTGGCACACGATCAGCATTCGCTTGTAAAGCTAATGAAGAAAACGCTATGGGAAGAAGTAACTTTTTCATATTGATCTAATTTTTTCGAACAGGCTGTTATAGCTTCCATTACACTACATTTACGACGTTAGGAGTAAAACAAATACTATATCGAAGGTGTATCACTGTTGGTATGGTTTTGCTTATTTTAAGGATTTCAATCCCGTAATTCATAACAAAGATCTAGTGCAAATTATGCCTTGAGCCTTAAAGACAGATCTTTCTAACCGCAATTCAATGTCGCGGCTATGCCTAGTCCTGCCCCAGCCATCTATCTGCTCAAACCCCATTGTTTGAACCAACCCTGATGTCCCGGTTCTAATTGCTAAGAATTATCTCCCTCGTTCTTTTCAGTCTGCCGCGTGGCTTTTGCGATAGCGTTGCCCGCGCTGGCACGTTATGCCTAGAGGTGTTCCTAGTGTCTGAATCAATTTTGGTTGAAAACGATTGGATTCGTCCAACGGTCGACAATCGTGGATTCATGTTCAAAAAGATGACGCGTTTGAGCCGTGATTTCGTCGCGTATGCAGCAACGGCAGATCATCCAGTACTTGATGTTGGGTGTGCTTACGGTGTAGCGACGTTACCGGTGTTAGCGCTTAAAAAGCCTGTCGTTGCAGCAGATCTTGATCAATACCATTTGGATTGTTTGATGGAGAGCACGCCTGAAGAACATCGACCATATTTAACGACAAAGCAGGGTATGTTCCCGGGTGATTTTGAATTTCCCCCAGGCAGCTTCAGCGCTGTGCATTTCTCCCACGTATTACACTTTTTGAAGGGTGAAGAGATTATTGATGGTCTTGAAAAAGCCCGTACCTGGTTAACCCCAAACGGCAAAATGTTTATCAACGTATGCACGCCGTACTTGACCAAATTGGGTATGCAAGAAGGTTTTGAGAAGCGCCTTGAAGCCGGAGATACGTGGCCGGGAGAGGTGGATCTTACCGTGCATGGTGAGGAATTTACCAAGCATATGAGTGATACCTCAAAGGCATCTTTCATACACGTGTTTACCAAACAAACACTAGAGCCGCTTGTTGCAAGCTGCGGTTTTACGATCGAGCAATTGTATTATGATGAGCTTCTTGTAAATGATGATATCAAGCCGTTTTTCGACGGCCATGGCCGTTCGATTTTATCGTTGGTTGCCAGCCGTGCCAAAGAACATCATCACTGATCAAAAGTGCTTGTTGCGCAGATCGATATCAATCTTTTGATAAAATCCTGCCAACATCATGAGACGAATATTCAATTTGTAGTCTCTATTGCACAGTGAGAGTTTTTGAATAACGCCCAAGTCACAGGGATAAGTCGCAAAGTGGCAGAGGTTGAACTCACGACGCGTGCGATTGTGTTCAACCTTGCTGTATAGGCTTATTAGCTAGCTTTCTTAACGCGTATCTGATTACCACCAACCTTGGTGTCGTTAAGGCTCTTGATGGCAGCCTTTGCGTCACCGACTTTAGGCATTTCAACAAACCCAAAACCTTTGGAATCGCCGCTCTCTTGATCAATAACCAAGTTGCAGTATTGAACGCTTCCGAAAGCCTCAAACAGGTTTCGTAGCTCATCTTCTGTCGTCGAGCGATCTAAATTACGTACTAATAATTTCATGTGGAATCCATAACCCTATGATTTATAGGCGTTATTTGAATGGTTGATGGTCGTTTTAAGCCGCCATTATAGTCTGGCGGCATATACCTATTCAATCAACATTAATGCGATGGCTGTGGGGTGATCAATCAGCATTGCATAGCTTATCGGATGTTAATTCACCCGCATACCCAGCAGGCGATGTACGGGTGCCCGTTACTGGCTCTTTGAATTAGACACAGTAATTCAGTGCAGGCTATGTTTACTTCCCCCAGGGAGACTGTCTTTCAAATGTTGAAATATACAAACGCTCGACTTTATTGCGAGCCCATTGCGTCTTACGCAAAAACTTCAACGATGATTTAATCGATGGATCACTTTTAAAACAGTTAATATCGATAAACTCAGCCAATTCCTCCCAGCCATAGTGCTCTTGCAACCTCGTTACAACCTTCTCAAGGGTAATACCATGTAATGGATTATTGGGTTGTTCGTTACTCATATCTAAAATATACCGCCGACACTCTCTGGTTTCCTGCGCATCATAATCATATGCGATTAAGCCGTCAGTATATTTCGGCTCCACAGCTTCGTTCAATCATGATTACAGTGCTCATGGTGGTAGATCAATTGATTGTCGCGCTGAGTTCAGTCGCAACAATTCAGGCCCATAGCTACACCTGCGCGAAGCCTTTTCTTTTGCAGGTGCTGCATAGCAGCTGTTTTGTCTGAAGCGGAGGCTGGTCGGCGTGCGATTGATTGCACGGTATTATCACGCCCACGCTAGCCCTTCTGGAAGCTCAAAACTACTGTACTCGACATGAACAATACGTCGATGGCTAGGTGCTAAACGTTTGCTGGATGAATGCAATAAATGAGGGCGCATTGTCAACAAATCGCCCCTATCCGCGGCGCAGATAAACACATCGGATTCCCCAGCAATTTCTTCTATATCAGACTGCTTAAGAATCCCAGGATTATGGCTGCCGGGTATAACTTTCAGGCAGCCATTAGTCTCGTTAGACAATATTTATGAACGCAACCCAATTCCCAAACGACGCTGAATAATCTGAATAACCGCCAGTATAAGAAGCACAAAGAATAGCGTTGTTGCTCCGCTTTTAACGATCGTCAAGGCGCTAGTTGTGGTTACAAGATTTTCCGAAACATGCGGGAAGTTCTTCAACATAGCGATAATGCCAATATTCTCGAGGTAATCGAATCCGCCGGCCACAAAGGGAATAAAAGCGATATAAAAGAGCTTCGAATCTTCAGGCGTGTATTGCTTTAGTAGCCAGGTTATCAGCAGAGCATACGAAACTGAAAACATCCCCGGGTAAATAAAATCGAGCGGCAACTGAACGGTTAAATAAGCACTTCTACCATCAACACCCAGTGACGTTAATAACGCTACAGCCTGATGATAACTGTACCCGGTAGGAGACATATCAAATAACATAGATTCTGGCGCATAACTCGACACCAGTGGGAGCGAGTACACAAGCATTGAGGCATAAACCAGGTTGGTTATGACGAACAACAGAAATACTGTTTTGCCTTGTGAAGCCCGCTGAAAATACGCGATTAGATTATGCATTGTTACTCTCCATGATATTCTCTAGCCACATCGGGGATAGCGCGTCAGTTCAGTGAAGGCGCTAAGACGCGTTAACTTCGAATATTCTAACCTGTTAGAGCCTCCTAAAGCAGAGGCCTAGTTTTTAAAGCTCCCTGAGTTCAAGCAATAAGCGCAACACCCCTATCGAGGGATGACCTCATGGCGCTATAGTTCCATTAACGCTGACACCTTAATCGCATCCCACTATCTAAACAGAAACGAATAAGCACACGCGTGAAAAATGCTACTGTATAACGCCCCACGCACGTGTAGGCGCTATCTTGTTAAGGCCTTACTAATCAAATTTTTTTTTTGTTTTCGAATAAAGCTGATAACACCAGCTAAAACGCCAACTGCTAGTAGTATCTGAAACGTCGTACCACTCTCCGCATTCATGACATCGTCAATGATAGGAAGCAGAAAAATAACAATGCCACCCACAAAAAGGGCGGCAATTATGAGACCTATTCGATCGAGCATCATGCAGCAACTTGACCGAATCCACTAGCCTGAAACGCTAGCATATTGGACTTGTTTGAAGCTGGATCCATAATTTCAGGATACCTTTCGAGAAGGTAGCTAAGCTCGGGGAAGTTCACTGCGTTTTCAGTTGCCCAAGCAACAACGTCTTTGCTTCTGATTGGCCGGCCATGGCGATCTACCTTAGGGCGACTGATTCTGTCGCATTCATTCGCTTTAGTTGCAGCAACAAAAAGCGATCCGACACATGCACCAGCGTAGAAAGAAGCTAGAAGACCTGCCGCTGCTGCCGCTTTCTCTACAGCAACAGTTGCGCCCAAAACCTCACCGACAGTCGCAGCTTTACCAAATGTATGAACCGATGCGGTGATGCCAGCGACTATCTCGGTAATGTTTTTCGCTGACGAGTATGCTTCGTTAAATGTAGGAAGACCTAAAGCCTTCAGGTTTTCGTTAAAGTAGTGCCCGAAGCTATTGCATTCCATGCTGTTACTCGTTGTAGTGTTTAATTCTTGCTCAAACGGTACCCTATCGGTAATGTTTGATCAACGCTCTAAACTTTATCGATTGGCTTTGTACTTCGCCGCCCCTACGAGCGCCACAGATCAAAGTCGACATCTACCGTAATCTTCTTCGCCCGAGAGCCCAAGCCTAGGCTCAAAGGCGTAGGTCGTATCGTATTCATCAATATCGTTAGTCACTGCTAGCATACATGGCGAACATTGCCGGCCAAAGTGCTGTGCCTATTTTCAACATTAGATTCCACATGATAGTTGTTGAAAAATAAAAGCCACGTACCGGTTAGATCACTATCGTTAGTTTCAAGTGGTGTATAACTCTCTTTGTTAAATCGTTTATCTTCTTCAGGCGGCTTTTCTGTGGGTGCGTTTACATCAGGGATACACCCAGCGAATATCAACGTACTAGCGAGCACTAAAACACAACGGTTCAACATACCCAGTTCCTTCTTGTTTGTGTTGTTAAGGGGTAAGGCAGTAGATACATTATTCCTATAGGGTACGGCATGTTACGAATCATAGATAAAGTGTTAATGCTATTTGCTAATCTCAGAATTTCTTCGAAAAATCAGGGGGATGAAGAAAGGAGTAGCCTAGTTTTTAACGACTTTTCCCTTTAATTCCATCCCTTTGATGCTCCCTATGTGCAGCATAATTAAAGCGATTATTCAGCATCGTTAGCGAGAGCATTAAATATCAAGTCTAAGTAAAGCGCTCTCTTGATGGCTTGTTCAATATAAGGCTAAAAAAACGTTTAACACCACAATCAAAAATATTGTTTCGGGAGCGATGTAGTGCAATGCTGTTCACTTTATCATTTTGATCTGGTACAACAGTATTTGATTTAGAATTTGAGAGAAAAAATTTATTTGTCTCCCAATTTGTGGTCTATTCAGTCAGTAATTGATTTGTGAGCGATCTACGCAACTCGTGGTAGATATGATCTTTGCGTATTCACTCTCAAATCAATCGCTATTAGGGAAGGCAGGATAATCTTCAACAAAAATAAGGATATAGTATGACAGCCAAAGAACGTACTGAGGTATTCACCACCGAAACCGGTGCTGACCTAGCCACAAACAACAGCAAACAAGCATGGAATACGCCTACAGTAACAAATCTCACGCACAAAGAGACACTGGGAAAGCCTAACTACCCTTCTGAGTCGACTTCAGGCGGCGGCGTCGTCTTCGGCCCAAGTTGAGCATTATTGATGGTAGAGCCTACCACAGCATTGTGATGCTCCGGCAGGCTTCATTGCAACTCCTTTGTATCCGTTCATTACAAAGCGCAAACCACTCAGTTTTGTGAAGGGTAAATCCCAGTAAGTGCAATACAGGCCGTCAACACCAATTGTGGTGGCGCCGCAAAGATTTCTGGCGTTTTAGTTGGTGTATACAGCGCCGAAGTCGTGACTGGCGCGTTATTGATAGTAACCTCCACTGAATTCGCAGCAGCGAGATAGTTTGTATCATTATCGTAAGGTTTACCCAATGAAGCCCTAGCTGGGAACCGGCCATTGGGTTGGGTGCTGTCTCCAGATGTTTCAACAGCTCTAACAGTACCTGTGAATGTGCTATTAGCCATCGACCAGTCGTGCGTATGCGTAGGCATCTTATTCGGCGTAATCTCAATGAACTCTTGCCCTACACTCTGCCCCAGCGTTGCTGGCGGCGAGAGCCCTGGCCCGACGCCTTTGCCAGTAATAGCGCGCCCTCGGATATCCGGTAGTGCGAAGGTTGATATCCCGTTACCTCCGTAGGACGATCCCAGCAATGAAAACAACGCCGGATTAGAGCTTACTGATAGCAACTGCCCGCTCGCAGGTGCATACCCTTGTGGGCAGTACCATGCTGCCGTCCAGCATATCGTTCCGATGTGACGGTCGTCAGTGCAGGTTGCAAACGCGCTCAACGAGAGCGTGCTAAAAAAGCATCCTATAGGTATTGCTATCCATTGTTTTATCGATCGTTTACTCATTATCAATCTCCTTATGATTAATGTGGCTACGGGCGTGGTGGATAGAGTGCACCCGCAGACGTCAAGATACACGCAGTGGTGATCAAGCGCGGGCTTCTCACATCAAAAGTGCTTGAGTTACCCGAAGGGGTCGTTTGCCCAGCACCTGTTAACGCACCCGATACGATACCGGGTTTCATATCCCCTAGCGTGCCAGAACTCGCATAGGTTTTAACATTCGGGTTAAGGGATGCTCCAACATAGTTACCCACAGGGCTGATAGAATCCGAGGTAGAACTGACCTTCAGTGCCCCTGTGACCGGCACACCGGAGATATCAGCGACATGATCGTGTGCCGGCATCATATTAGCAGTTAGTGTAACCATGGCCGCCCCCCGTGTTGGTGTTGGCGCCGACCCTGAAGATGATAAACCGACCGGTAGCGCTGAGGCCTCGGGCCAACTCCAATTGACGGCAGTACGCCCGCGTAAATCAGGCAACGCAAACGAAGTGACCGCATTGCCACCATACGTTGCTCCTAATAGCGAATATAATGCGGCGTTTGCCGAAACCTGCAATATCTGGCCTTCTGCAGGTGAATAACCTTGCGGACAAAAAGACGATGCCGTCCAACAGACAGTGCCCAGATAAGTCGTTGAAACCGGACCGCATCCGGCGTGGCTAGCCGCGCCCTGCAAAGCCAAACCCAGTACCAACGCTGCTTTTGAAAGTTGTGATGTAAAACGAAACGTGTACATGTTATTCCCTCAGTATTGACGCTAGTTACGTGGTGGAAAAAGGCCATCCACATTGACACAAGCGGTTAATTTCGTTTGCGGCCCCACTGTGGGGACACTCTCCTGCGATGGTGCCGAGAGCGGGGGAAAGACAGATGTACTTATCGAGCCCCCATCGAGGTGTGCAGCGACAGAATTGCTCGCGCTGTAACCATCCGATGAAAAACCAAACATGGATAACCCGGCAGGAACCAGAGACCATGTATTTCCTACTGCGTCTTTTTCTGGGCCGTCGATACTACTGATCGCAATGTTGCCCGTGCCGCTGGCGTTCAATAGGATTGAGTGGGAGTGTTCGGGAGCGAAGGGGATTATTTTGCTTTCGAAGCCTAAATACATCCCCCAAGTATAGTTATACATGCTGCCGGGACGTTGACCATTATGAATCGATTCGCGATGCGTTAGATCCGGAACTTTTACATATGTTTGATTATCACCACCATAGGTATCTCCTGTTAGTGCATAGTACGCAGGGGCGTCGTAAATCGCGATACTCGCTCCGCGAGCGCTTACATAACCTCTCGGGCAAAAACTAGCAGCCGTCCAGCAGATACTGCCTATATAGCCATCTACCGCGCAGCCCTGCACTGTGTGGCTGCCGATGCTCGCGGCAAACCCCATAGCAATTAGATACAATCGTTTATTCATATGCCGTCTCCTGAAATCCTTTCATGTTCGGATGCTCCTTAAATGATGTAGTTCTAACGGATATCGCTGGTAGTTCGCTAGCATGAAGAACTGCGGATACCAGCTGGCATGAGTATAGGAAGGAATTAATCTTGCGTATGATTTTCTAACGCCGTGGTCACGAAATCGGGAAAGGGCAGGGAAAATCGAAACGAACAGGGAGGCTAATTGATTTGATGCGTGACTGGCGCAAACCAGCCTAATTAGCTCTCTTGTTCGTGAATTATGATAAACCCGCCCGGGGAAATTCCCAATTCGTTTGCCTTTAGCTCATCTGATTTATTTGGGTAACGAATACGCATAACCCAATAGAACAATGAACTACTTTCTTGTAGTGGAGAAGATAAGAGATCTTAGATCTTAAGCTGCACAAACCTACACCATGCGGACAAAATGAGCGTTTATTGAGACATTTTGAACGATACAGCTTAGCGAATTTGGTAGCATAGCTCTCCATGACCGCGGCAGAGCGTTAACCCTGCTGCAAATTTCTTTTTTCTCATTGTCACAGGATACGTTCACGATGATCCGTTGGATAACTGCTGTTTCCGCAATGGTGGGGGCTTCGTTGCTGCTGTCGGCTTGTTTACCAAGCGCCCCGCCGACGCCCAAACCAGAACCTGAGCCGCCTGCGCCCCAGGCAAGCGATGCACGCGATTGTGATGCGTATATTATTCCGTATATGCCGTTTTCAGTTAATTCATCTCAATTGTTTTACGCAGCGAATGTGCCGAATGCATGGAGCGGAGTTACCAGCTCACCCTCATCTGACATTTCTGTTGATGTGATTGATGATCAAGGCACGCATACATCTCTTGGGCAAGTTGCTGTTGTAGCGCCGCAACAAGTTGTGAAGCTCACAACCCCAATTACACAAGCGTTAGATGCGCAAGGTGTAACATCGACAAAACTCGCTTTGCGTATCCAAGCGACCAACCCTGAGAATCTCTACATATACAGTGCGTACCAAACTGGCTCCGATAGAGCCATTGTGCGTGTTGAGTGCGTTAAAGAATAACGCTCAGTCGATGGCGGTTGTTCATAAAAAACCTATTTCAAAACTACTAAGTTATAAATAAAGATGGAGAACACATACATGATGAGAATAAAGAAAGCAGCTGTGTATTGTTTAGGGTTGCTCGCCATTGTAGGCAGTTATAGCGCTCTCAGTGATACGAGCACAAGAGGCTGTAGTGCATACGTTATTCCTTATATGCCGTATTCTGCGACTTCATCACAGATTATCTATGTCAGCCGAGTACCTGCTAGTTGGGTGGGGGAGGGCAAGGATGAAACCGGCGATATTACGGTGGATGCCATTGATGACAGTGGGAACCTCTATGATTTAGGTGTTGTCGCTCAAGCGGCGCCCAATACTGTTACGAAAATCGCATCGCAGATATCGACTGCCTTGCAGAATGAAGGCTTCACTGGCGGTAAGGTTAGCTTACGGATACAAGTTGAAAACCCTGAGAACATCTTCGCCTACGTGAGTTATAACGCAGGGAGTGTTCGCGGGTACGTTGATGTTGAGTGTGTGAAGTAGCTATGTCGCGGTTGAATAATCAGTTCAACCAAAAAAAAACCGGCGAATGATGCCGGTTTTTTGTCGTTAGAGCGTATAGACACTGATCGCTAATCGAGTATCTTAAACTCAAAGTTGCCAAAAACCATGATCAACAGCGCCATTGATGTAAATGGCGAATGTTCCTTTGCTAGGAATCTCCAGCGGTGGAACGGCGATTTCACACCCTGTGCCTTTGCTAAATCGATCGCTTTTTCGATAAATCGTGCTGAAACAACCCCAGTTGATAAAATTCAACCGAGGTATGGTCTAGCTTAACCTAACAAGGCCAATACGTGTTCATAGCTAAGAAATAAGGCAATACAACCGCCAGCTATACCGGATAAATTAGATGGTCCAAATTTAGACATGCTACCACCGATTAATTCAGCAGCAATCGCCACAATACCAGCAGCAAAAAGAATCTGTGTATACTCGCCATTGAATGCGTATACACCACCAACAACAAGTGTTGGAACACTGACGTACAAAAACAAAGCGAATGCTTTATTAAGCATGCCCGTTTTTTGATAGTCAGAAAACTGACCCTTTGAATCATCACCTAGCTCACTGACAACTTTTTCACCTAAGTTGGCGGCGCCAGAATTTAACTTCCCTTTAGCATTGTATGCAAAAGCGGCAAAAACATTAAGAATGGCGGCCATAATAAGAAGCACGCCTGCTGCGATACCCATTGTACTCTCCTTGAATGAATGGACGCTTAAGCTACTATGAGCGCTCAATTGAAATCAAACAAAATATTGCTCTAACCGTAAAACTGAATATTTTTTATTCAAATAGCAATGATTTGGTAATATCGAAATAATTTGGAAAATACTATTTTGAATATCAACCGAATTGCTCATTTTCTTTGTCGACGTTTATCTATCAAAAGATGGTTGGTGCAATGAATGGCCCCTCGCCAACTGTTGAAAAAAATTAGGTATCCTTAACATAAGATATGTCCCACACCTTTTGGTTGAGTGGAGTCAGAGTAATTGATCGTCTGCATATAGATTCATGACGGGCGGTATCAACAGCTCTGATCCGAATGGCACTAAGTTAAGCACAGCTAGCGCACACAAACTACCTTAAAATAAAGGCTATTCGCCATCGAGTAGCCTTCGCCATTCAGCTGTTTCTCTCTCCACAATTTAACATCCAAACCCTTCGTGAAAAGCCTTTGTTATCCGTTGGCAAACACAAAGCTGCTTTGGATAGATTACAGTCGCACCAGCGTGACAATGCAGCAAATAGCGTCGTACACACTGTTCCGGCGACTCGACCGGCTTGAGCTCCGACAGGTTAAACGCAGGCCGAAGCTGTTTGGGTTA